>JALSJU010000133.1 GCA_026989145.1 Thiotrichaceae bacterium | reverse complement strand
AACATTAAAAATTCAGCGCTTCGACCATCTGTGAAAAGCACGCTCCAACCTTGCGTAATCAACTCTACATCATTAAAAAACACGCCAGCAATTAAGGCAGCAACACGTAACCACAGCATTAAAATAAAGCCTAGCACCACCACAAACATGCCCAAATTAAACAAGTTATTTTTAACTGTTTTAATCGAGTCGAGCAAACAAGGCTTTTCACCCTCTTCTATCTGCCGACTTAACTCATACAAACCAATTGCAATAAAAGGGCCAATCAACATAAAGGCAGATATAAAAGCTGCCGACCAAACAGGGTTCGACCTTGCCGCTAAAATCAAACCTAAACCAATTAATGAAAAAACCAAACCATAAACCAAGCTCGGTATCTTAGCTCGTTTTAAATCTTCAAGACCTTTAGATAGCCATATTAAAGGCGCGTTATTAGCAACTTTCCTGACTTCTACCGGGATAGTGGTACTCATTTGTTGTGTATTATTACTGATCATTGTCATCCTCCTCGTTATTAGTTGTTATTGATATATCTCAAAAATATACCACTTAATACGTGCTATACAAAGAAATGTGCTAATTATTTTATAAAAATTAGCTTAGCTGAGACTTAGGAGGGGCGATAAAATACACAAATAATATATCTATCTAACGAGATAAAAAAGAATGCCCTTGATAATCCAAATGCTTTAACCATTTATACAAAAAACGATTCAAGCGCCAGCGACAGAGCAATACACTATCAATTTCTTGTTCCCATAAGCGAATGCTACGCCCGGTTAACCGACAGCTTCGGCTAACCACATCCACCTGCCTTGAATCATGATAAACCTGTATTTTTAAATCAGGTCGCCGTTCACCTTCATCAAATAAATAGGTTAGTTGCAAAATGGTGGTGTGGTTTTGGCGCTCTAGCACTTTTAAACTGACAGGTACGCCACCTTTGATGGTAGAAATTGATTCATCAGGGAGTGTACGAATATCCCCACAAAACAATCGAAGACGTATATAATTATGCTCATACATATCCATCAAATGGATAAATGAGCGTGGTCGGGGGTTAAACGCCTCCGTTTTTTTATCTTTAACTATCATGGCTACATTTTAACATAGAGCCAAAACGGACACGAACTAAACTATTCTTATGCGTTACAGTAAACCGATTAAAGTACAACCCGTAAAAACTCAACCCTTTACCGACCAGAAACCTGGTACATCAGGCTTAAGAAAAAAAGTACAACATTTCAAACAGATGGATTATCTACAAAACTTTGTACAATCCATCTTTAATTGCCTACCTGAACTTGCCGGCTCTACCCTCATTGTGGGTGGTGATGGTCGCTATTTTAATCGCGAATCAATTCAAATTATTCTACGCATGGCAGCTGCCAATCGTGTAAAAAAAGTTATTCTCGGGCAAGGTGGCGTGTTATCCACCCCAGCCGCCTCACATTTAATTCGTAAAAACAAAGCACTCGGTGGAATTATTCTTTCCGCCAGCCATAACCCTGGTGGTATGAATGGTGACTTTGGTATTAAATACAATATCAGCAATGGCGGCCCTGCCCCTGAAGAATTTACCGATGCTGTGTTTGAAGAAACCAAAAAAATAACCCAATACCACATCGCCCCTATCAAGGGCATACCGTTGGATTTAATCGGCTCGCACACACTCGAAAAAATGACGATTGAAATTATTGACTCAGTCGATGACTACGCCCAATTAATGACCGAACTGTTTGATTTTGACAAAATAAAAGCGCACATGGCGGATAACTTCGAAATCTGTTTCGATGCCATGTACGCCGTCACAGCCCCCTATGCCCGTAGAATTCTGGGGGAGATGCTCGGTGCAACAGATGATGAAATCATCCGCGGTGAATCACTACCTAACTTCGGTGGCTGCCACCCTGACCCTAACTTAGTCCATGCCAAACAATTGGTTGAACGCATGTACGATATTGAAGAAACCGGTAGCACACCTAATTTTGGTGCTGCATCCGATGGTGATGGCGACCGCAACATGATTATGGGCGATTACTTTTTTGTCACGCCCAGCGATTCACTAGCCATTATTGCTGCAAACGCACAACTCATCCCAGCCTACCAAGGTGGCTTAAAAGGAATCGGCCGATCCATGCCAACCAGTCAGGCAGCCGACCGTGTCGCTGAAAAACTAGGTATTGATTGCTATGAAACACCCACCGGTTGGAAATTCTTTGGCAACTTATTAGATGACGGGCGTATTACGCTATGTGGTGAAGAAAGCTTTGGCACCGGCTCTGATCATGTGCGTGAAAAAGATGGCCTTTGGGCAGTACTATGCTGGCTTAACATTCTCGCCGAACGCAAACAAAGTGTCGAAGACATCGTCCGCCAACACTGGGCAGAATACGGCAGAAACTACTACACCCGCCACGACTATGAAAACATCCCCAGCGAAGCCGCCAACGCCCTATTTGATAACTTACAAGACAACCTCAGCAGTCTCGTCGGCAAAGAATTTAGTGGCCGCAGCATAAGCACTGCCGACAATTTTAGCTATCATGATCCCGTCGATGGCTCAGTCAGTGACAAGCAAGGCATTCGACTATTATTCAATGACGGCGCACGCATCATCTTTAGGCTTTCAGGCACCGGCACCCAAGGCGCCACCCTGCGACTTTACTTCGAACGCTACGAAGCCGACATTAATCAACACGATTTAGAAACCCAAGAAGCACTTTATGATTTGATTGAAACAGCAGAGTTGGTTGCAAATATTATTGGCTATACTGAAATGAATGAACCTACGGTGATTACTTAGGCTAGTTTAGGCTGTATAAGTTGGGTGAATAGGCGTTTACAGCACTTGCCCGCCCATTTGTATCAATGAGCCAAACTAGCACCCTGAAAAAACCTACCCAGCTTCAATTTGGCCACAACCGCTACCAACAACAATAAAGAAGCCCAAGCAATCACCGGTGGAACTAAGTCTTGTGAGTGTGCGATTTGCGCTTGTACATTTATATTCCAATGTTCAACAATCGCATCCACCGCTAAACCGGTGAGTAACGTTATAAGCCCTACCCCAACTAAGTAGGCAATAAGGGGTTGCTTGCCGAGTTCCTTACCAATTACGCCTAAGGTTGATATATTGGTGGCAGGCCCCGCCATCAAAAACACCATTGCAGTACCCGGTGATACACCCGCTAATAATAAACCTGCCGCTATCGGTGTTGATGCGGTGGCGCACACATACATTGGGATACCAATCACCAGCATGATTAACATGGCGGGCAAACCGCTACCGTATTCGGCTAAAAAAGTCACCGGTACAAACGTTTTCACTAAGGCTGCAAAAACTAAGCCAATGACCAGCCAAAACAGCACATCTACAAATAAGGTGTTAAATGAATATTTAATGCCTGCCCACGCTTCTGATACAAAGCCATTTGCTTTTATATCAGGAGTAATATCACACGAATCTGTGGAGCAACAGCTCGCTTCCTTAGTAAGACCGACAGCTTCCTTTTTATTACCCAAATCACAACAACTACTGGCGGAGCTTGCTACCGCTTCACTCGAACAACATGAATCAATTGAGGCTACTTTCTCTGTTTCACAGCAACTGCTGGCGTGATCATGCGTATGGCTAGAACTCATCACGGGTTCATCTGATTTACTCACTAACATGCCTGCAGTTATTGCCGAAATAATGGCTGCAATCGGTCGTACAATTGCCATAAATGGCCCCAACAGAGCATAAGAAATAGTCACCGAATCAACTCCTGTTTCAGGGGTAGAGACTAAAAAAGAAATTGTGGCTGGTTTTGACGCCCCTGCCCGCCTCAACCCCAATGCCGCAGGTATCACACCGCAAGAGCACAACGGTAAAGGCGCACCAAATAATGCCGCTTTAAATATCGACACAAAGCCATTACCACTGAGATGCTTATTTAAAAAGCTCGTAGGTACCAGCGCTTTAATTAAACCACCAATAATCAAGCCTAACACCAGCCATGGAGCAGCCTCTAAACAGAGTTCTAATAAATTTTCTAAAAAAATCATCATCATTTTTTCCTTAAGCAACATTAGTCGTGCAACATGTCTTCACAGGTGGTTTGAAAAGTGTAAATACTGAATAAATGAGCATACTCGCCAAGGCCATGTAATAAACCTCTGTTCGCCAAGGCTCCATCCAGAAAAAGTGTTTTAAAATCAATAGCGTTACAGGGCCAATTAACCCAAAAAATAAGTAAATCGCCTTTTTATGTTTTGACCAAGCGTAAAGCTGCATGGCAATGATAAACCACGCTAAAATCGGGATGAGTGTGACAATAAAGAATGCTTCAAACTCCGATAAAAAACCAATGCCGAGTGAAGCCCCTAGCGAAGCTAAAAAGGGGAAGCAAAAGCCACAACTCATTGAGGCAACGATTGTTCCTAACACGCCAGATTTTTCAAAAACATCTGAAATTTTCATTTTTAATTCCTATTTCGTTCCCTAGTCAATTAATTGAGTCGCTTCCCTACTTTTTCTCACCATCCAAAGCATTTAAAATAGTACAGGATGTTGCTGGCTCTGGCCCACCACAGCACGCATCAGTTATTTTATGAAGTGCTTTGCGCATTTGTTCTAACTCATTAATCTTTTTATCAATTTGGGTGATTTTGCCTTCTGCAATTTGCTTAACATCGCCACAGCTATGCTGTTCTCTTTCGACACGCAGGGTTAATAATTCAGAAATTTCACTTAAAGAAAAGCCGACTGTTTTGGCTTTTTGAATAAAACGTAATTGCTTCAACGACTCAGCATCGTATTCACGATAACCCGCCTCAGTACGCGAGACTGGCGTTAGCAAACCCTGCTTTTCATAAAAACGTAAGGTTTCTATTTTAAAGTCTGTTTTTTTAGATAGTTCACCGATGCGCATTTTTAACCTCTGTTGAATTCCTAAGTATAAACCCTATAGTAGACTATAGAGTCAAGCTTAGACAGAAACCCTATCTAAGTTATGCTAGACTCAATGTGATACAAATACTTACATTCATAACCTCGAAGGAAGATTTTAACTATGGACGCAATTGACACAATCAAAATTCTCGGCAGCTTACTCGGTAACGGTGCACTTTCAAAAGGCTCTGGCGGTAATGTGCTAGGCAATATCTTAGGCTCGGCACTGGGTGGCGCACAAAACCAACAAACCCAAGGTGGTGGTGCATTGGGTGATATTTTGGGTGGTTTAATTAGTGGCGGACAACGCAATACACAAGGTGGCGGCATGGGCGATTTACTGGGTGGTCTTCTTCGCGGTGGTGCTCAGCAGCCTCAAGCAGGTGGTGGCTTAGGTGATTTACTCGGTAGCCTAGTCGGTGGGGCTCAACAAAGACAAGCTCCTTCAGGCGGTGGCATGGGTGATTTGTTAGGCAGTCTGCTTGGCGGTGCTAGCGGTGGCAATGCTTCACAAAACACCGGTGGACTTGGCGGCACAGGGGGATTAGGTGGCTTACTCGGCGGAGCGCTAACCAAATACGCGCAAGCACAAAATGCTGATGCACCGACTCAAAACCATGATAACTGTGATCACTTGCCTATGGGTGTCGATGCACAACAAGCAACTGATCAAGCAACACTTATTATCCGTGCGATGATTAATGCCGCAAAGTCAGACGGTGGCATTGATAAAGATGAACAAGAGTCCATTGTCGGGAAACTTGGCGATGTAAGCGAAGCAGAAGCTAATTTCGTACGCAGTGAAATCCAAGCTCCACTGGATGTTAATGGCTTTATTAACAGTATTCCTCGTGGTATGGAGCAGCAAATCTACGCAGTATCACTGACGGCTATTGATTTAGATACTAATAAAGAAGCGAAATACTTAGATCAACTTGCAAAAGGCTTAAACATTTCTCCGCAGATTGCTAACCAAATTCATGAACAATTAGGCGCTCCGGCTATTTATTCATAGTTCATAGACTCACCTTAGTGACTATTAAAGCGACCTTTTAGGTCGCTTTTTTATTGTTTTTTTTAAATACCACTACTCCCACTTATCTTAAATAATTGCGTTTAAAACACCTCTTACTCATAATAACTAAAATACAACGCTAAATAATTGGCGCTTAAAATAATAAAAACAAATCTCTTACATGATTACACCAATCAGATCCCTACTTCTTTCTGTGTTCGCCTTGCTGATACTTTCGGGCTGTGTTGCTGACTCTAATAACAACGCAGGCAATGAGCGTGTTGGTTACTTCATTGACGCACAGGTTAATGGCTTAGTCTATGTCACGACTTCTGGTAAAAAAGGCACCACAAACTCACTGGGGAAATTCTTTTATCAATCAGGTGAAAGCATCACCTTTAGCATAGGAAATTTAGAACTCGGTACTGCAAAACCCAATTCTAATGGCTTGATCACCCCTCAATCACTTGCCGAAAATACGTGGAAAAAGGCTGATAAACAAAACACAATGGAAGTGTTAATGTTGCGTCTCTTACAAAGCTTGGATATTGACAAACAAAATGACAATGGTATCACTATCAGCCCACAGATCGCTTTTCAACTCTCTACGCTACCAAAAATAAAACTCTCTGAATTGACTGAAACTAAACTTTTAGCACTAAGCGATGATTTACGACAGGCCGTGGATACAGATAGCGACGGTCGTTTGGATGTAACGGAAAGTATCGCAAAAGCACATGCTAAAAAGAGTCTAACTAGCTGGAATTTAGGCAAAAGACCCAAGATGCCCACACCAAACTCACAAAAAAATAAAACCAAATCAGACTCAGAAATCGACTACGGCGAAAGATCTCAACAAGCTTCTTCGCTCAATAAACAACAAAAATTCTCATTAGCTTATCTTTGGCAAAAACAAAAGTTAGCAAGCAACCTCTACAGTTCTTTTCAGAAAAATTTTGACTTTTATTTGCTCTCAAGCAATGCGACAGCTGGCAAGGTGTACCAACAAAAACTTGAATCAATCATTAAACATTACGATCTAAATATTAATGACTTAGATCATTTTTCTGGGAGCTATTCTGCCTCAGAGCTTAGTGCGATAGCAAAAAACAATTATGCCATTCAATCTATTCAAGATGAATTTGACCACTTAATAAAGAGAGGTAAAAGCTCGCTCAATGACGCACTGCAAGCCGCCTGCATGCATGAAACCACAAAGACTGATGAACTTGATCGCTTTATCGAGTTAGCCAATATACCCTATAACAATCAGTTAGCCCCTCTTTTTAAGCACTTACAAAAACAAAGTTACCAACAACATTGGGAATTGGGTAACACCTTAAAGCAACGGGGTTTCGTTCAAGGTTGTGCGAGCATGGGCGCTGCTTACAAGAAGTTAGATTATGAAAATTTATCAATTAATTCCCAAGTAAACTATTATTTGATCTATGGCAACACTGCTCGCGAAGTCCGTAATATAATGAATCAAAATAGTAAACGACCTAAGCCCTACGATGCCTACACCCAATGGTCAGTAAATTGGCATTACACCTGGCAACAATCAAATGGGCATTGTAAGGTATCAACAGCCAATGCCGATGTTAAAATCAAAATGCTATTGC
>JALSJU010000132.1 GCA_026989145.1 Thiotrichaceae bacterium | reverse complement strand
GGCTCTCGCCCAGCAATTGAATCTTTCAAGGCTTTCCGAGGTAGAGAGCCAAGTGTTGACGCCTTACTCAAGCACAGCGGGTTAGCAGCATGACATCGGAATCAACTACAGAGCGTGAACTAACCACACCCAAGTTTAAAATTGTAAGCTGGAATGTAAACTCTTTAAAGGTGCGTCTACCGCATGTGTTGCAGTGGCTTGAAAAAGCCCAGCCGGATATTTTGGTGTTGCAAGAAACAAAAACGATTGATGAGAACTTTCCACAAGAAGAGATTGAAGCTGCTGGTTATAATGTGGTGTATTCAGGTCAAAAAACCTATAACGGCGTCGCTATAATATGCAAAAACGACTATCTCATTGAGGATGTGGTGATAGACCTACCAACGATTGAAGACCCACAACGACGTACCTTAGCGGCAACAGTAAATGGTATCCGTATCTTGGATTTGTACGTAGTTAATGGTGAGTCGGTCGGTTCAGAAAAGTTTGCCTATAAATTAGATTGGTTAGAAAAAATTACTCAGTGGATAGAATCAGAAACTAAAAAACATAATAAATTTGTAATTTTAGGTGATTTTAATATCGCCCCTACAGATCGTGATGTACACAACCCCAAAAACTGGCAAGAGCGCATTTTATGCTCCACACCAGAACGAGACGCCTTACAAAAAATACTTAATCTAGGTTTTGTCGATTCGTTTCGAATGTTTGAACATGAGGATGAAACCTTTAGCTGGTGGGATTACCGAAGCGGTGGGTTTGATAAAAACATGGGGCTACGCATAGATTTAGTCTTAACTAGCACGCTGTTATCAGAACAATGCACGGCAAGCTATGTAGACCCAGAACCTAGAGGCTGG
This sequence comes from Thiotrichaceae bacterium, assembly GCA_026989145.1. Taxonomy (GTDB): domain Bacteria; phylum Pseudomonadota; class Gammaproteobacteria; order Thiotrichales; family Thiotrichaceae; genus Cocleimonas. Next base: position 6,765 of record JALSJU010000132.1, on the reverse strand, counting down.
GAAAGACCATCAGACCATGCGCCTGTGGTGGCTGAATTCAGAAACGTGTAACGTGAGGCTTTGCACGAGTCAGATAACAAGTGAAAAGGCGGATTAGCCTTTGCTTACAGAACACCCATCAAAAATGCAGAACCAATCCCCGCAATGCCAACCCCTGCAATTCTTACTACTTTCTCACCCCAAGACCAACGTGCCAGCTCGCCAAACGCGATACCTGCTAGATGTAGCAAGCCTGTTGCTACCACAAAACCCACGCTAAATACCAATGGGCTGGTCGCATTAGGTAATTCAGTTCCGTGTGCATGACCATGAAAAATGGCAAACGCACCGACTATGATGGCCGCCACCCACAAAGGAGGCTTTACCGCAAATGCGACAGCTAAGCCCAACACGATGCCAGATAAAGCAATGCCAGTTTCTATCGCAGGAATATCAACACCGATTACACCTAGCGCCCCGCCAAATGCCATCACCAAAGGAAAAACGATCGGTAGCACCCAAATGGCTGGTTTACCTAAGAATACGCCCCACAAACCAACTGCAACCATCGCAACAATATGGTCTAAGCCAGATAGTGGATGCATAAATCCACTGAAAAACCCACCTCGCAATGTTTCCGCATCTGCGTGCGCAAAAACAGAGGGCGACAAACTGAGAAAAAATAGAATTAATAAACTGGATTTAATGGTTGTAGACATATAATAAGCACCTATTAATATATAGAGTAAGCGTGATTATCATCTTAAATAGATTTTGGGACAAGGGGAATAAGAAATTTATTGAAGCTAATTATACTGTTTTGACATAGAATATCTGCCCATGATATTCGACTTCTCATTAATTCAAACTTGGTTTACTCAGGGTGCGTTACACCCTTTGCTAACAGCCTCTCATGTCATTTTACTACTAAGCCTTGCCGTATTAATTGGCCAACAAGGTTTAAAGCTATGGCAATTTATTTTAACGGCTATTGCAATCTTCGCTGGCTTCTTCATGAACCAAACCATGAATATCGGACTAATTAAAAATATAAATATTGAACTTATTCTTTCTGCATTTGCCTTAGTCACCAGCTTGTTAGTAATTTTTAAGTTACGTTTGCCCCTAATACTCGTCAGCTTAATTATTTTCATGAGTATTTTGACGGTTGCTTATGACTCTGAACCCGTTGTTATACCTGGAGTTGGCAGTAATAGCATTAATAACTGGCTGCTCGGTGCGTTTATCAGCACCTTTAGTTTTACTGTTTTGGTGGCATTAATAGCAAACTTTTTAAAACGTTTTTGGAATGGCATTATTTTAAGAGTGATGGGGTCATGGATAGCAACCAGCACTATTTTTATAATTACCCTATCGTTTGCAACGCTTAATAAAGGGATGACTTAAGCATGAAAAAGAAATTATCATTATTTGGATTACTATTTGGGCTCTTATTTTCACCGCTCGCACTCGCCCATTTTCATTACGACTTACCGTTAAGAACAACGCTACAAACCAATACCAAAGGCGACTTGACTGCATTAAACATTACATGGATGTATGACGACGAACTAACCGATTTAATGCTAAAAGATCAAAAGGATGTGAAAAAATTAGGCAAAAAACTTATCAATGATTTACAGCTATTAAGTTATTTCACCGCAGTCAAACTCAATGGAAAAGGACTTAATTTTTCCAAAGTTTCTGATTATAACTTACAAGAAATAAAGCATAAAGATTACAAAAACTTAGAATTAACCTTTACCCTACCGCTAAAAAAGCCCGTGTCATTAACAGGTAAAAATACCTTAAACTTTAGACACGAAGATGCGAATGCCTCAGCGATTCTTTATTATGATAAGCCACAGCACCTACAACTCGGTAAATTAAAGAGTCATTGCAAAGTCGATATTACAGAAAAGAAAACCTTTGAAGAAGGCGAAGCTCCACAAAACGTTAAAGTGGTTTGCCGCTAATTGACGAATAAAAAATATAAGCATGATATGAGCTATAAACCTTTTTCTTATGCATTACTTGTAACGTTTGCTCTCATTTTAACGGCTTGTGGTGGTGACTCTAAAAAGCAAAATAATGACATAAATAAGGCACGTGGAACTCTAGTTTCTGATAAACATGTCGATAGCGAACAAGCGAATAACCTATTTCTCAAATATGCGGTAAAAGCGTATAAAATAAGTTATATCAGCCTTGATACCCAAGGTAACAAAACGAAACTGTCAGGGCTTTTAGCTGTACCTCAAAAAGGCCCTAACAAAAAAAGCCCACTATTAAGCTATCAACATGGAACTCGCTTTAAAAATGTAAATAGGCCTTCAAATAACACCGAAGGGTTAATGGAGCTTGCAGCTCAGGGCTATATCGTGAGTGCGCCTGATTATTTAGGCTACGGAGATTCATTAACAAAAGGTCATCCTTATATTATCGAAAATAGTTACGCAAATGCATCTATTGATATGCTACGCGCAGTTAAAACTTTTTTATCGAAACAAAAAACACCTATCAATCAGCAATTGTTTTTAGCAGGCTATTCTGAAGGTGGCTACGCAACACTGGCTTTGCAAAAAGTGATTCAAGAAAAATATAATGACGAATTCACGGTGACGGCTTCTGCCGCAGGTGCAGGACCTTACAATATCAGTGCTACTGCAACCTTTATGTTTAAAAAGGAAGAAAACAAAAAACCATCATTCATGAATTTTGTCATTAAGTCGTACAACGACAGCTACCAACTTAATCTGATAGATGACATGTATCAGCCACAGTATGTTGATGGCGTTAATACCGTATTTGACGGTTTGCATTCGGGCGGACAAATTAATGCAGCGCTAAACACAGTAACCTCACAATTATTTAAGCCCACTTTTTTAGCCACAATGCGAGCCGGGCAAGACTCAATGCCACACCCGCTTAAACAAAAACTAGCAGAAAATGACATTTATAACTGGAAGCCAATAGCACCGACCCTACTTTTCCACAGTCAATATGATGAGGTTGTGCCTTACTTTAATTCAGAAAATGCATTTGAAGCAATGCAGAACCGAGGCACTCAAAATATCACACTCGCTAAGTGTGGCCTTAACCGACTTGGCTCGCATGTCGCTTGTGCTCCCATTTATTTGCGTAAAGCCAAGTATTTCTTTGATGGATATAATCCTGAGTTATAACTTAGCTTGTTGTTAACAAATACAACAACTCCGTCATGCCCGGTTCTTTTTGTTGCGCGATATGCTCTTCACTCCAGCCCCATTTTTCATTAGAAAAAAGCTGCTTCATATTAATCAATGAGCAATGAAACGGTGGCCCACCTTCTTTACCTGTTTGCATAAATGCCGCAAAAAGTTTGCCCTGTGGCTTTAACCATTTATACAGTTGTGCCTCGTATTGCTCCCACTGACACTGAGGCAAAGCGCACAAACTGGTTTGCTCAAAAATAGCATCAAACTTTTCATCAGGGTGCCATTTAAAAAAGTCTGCCAAGATCAGCTCTGCTTTAAGACCAGCATCATCCAGCATGGCTTGTAATTTGTTAATAGCCGACGGTGCAATATCAATAGCGACCACATCAAAGCCAAGCTTTGCGAGTGTTAAAACCTCATAGCCATTGCCGCAACCGGGGATAAGGATGCGGCAGGGTTTTAATAAGTCATTATCTAACCAATAGCTGAGGTTTCTGCTTGAACTACCCCGATCCCAGCCCGTTGTGCCAGCTTGGTAACGAGCTTCCCATATATTTTCTTCGGTCATTTTTTTACGCCTTCAAAATTAAAAATTAAATCAAGCTCGGCTGACGCTGGGCCTAAATTTTTAGTGATGCCAAAATCTTTTAAAGCGATACGTGTAGTCCCTTCAAAACCACGACGAAAACCTCCCCAAGGGTCTTTACCGGCACCCACTTGTGAAACAGCAACAATAACTTCTTTAGTCACACCATGCAGGGTTAGATTACCGATAAGCGTTGCTTTGCCATCTTTTCCTTCGGTGTATTTAGTACTTTCAAATTTAGCTTGTGGGAATTTTTCAACATCCAAAAAGTCATCGCTACGCAAATGTTTATCACGCTCCGCATGATTAGAGTCTACGCTTTTCGTGTTAACAATTACGTTAACTTTTGATGCAGCCTTATCTTTTTCATCATAACTAAAACTGCCATCAAAATCGTTAAAGCGTCCTACCATCCAACTATAGCCAAGGTGTGAAATTTTAAATTGAATCGACGCGTGCTGGCCTTTTTTGTCGATAGCGTATTCTGCGGCAAATAGACCACTTGTTGCCAATAAAGCGGTTGCTAGTGATGCGCTTAAAAGTGTATTTTTAACTGTGGTTTTTAAAAAAGTTTTCATCTTTATTTCCTCTCTAGGTTATTATTTATTAATCATTCGATTAAGGGTTTCATCTTTATCAATAAAATGATGTTTCAGTGCGGCAGCTGCGTGTAACACGGCTAATACAATCAGCGTAATAGCTAACACCTGATGAATTTCACCGACTAAATCAGCACGCTCTTCTTCAATTGCCTGTGTAATAGCAGGGACTTCAAACCAGCCAAAAAACTCAATGCCTTTACCTTTAGCGGTTGAAATAAAGTAGCCTGAAAGTCCTATTAATAAAATCAGAACGTAAAAAAGCTTTTGAATAAACTGCGCTAAAAACACCTCCCAATTTTTATGCGAAGTTAGCGCCTGAGGCTCTGGATTTAAGCGTTTCCAAATATACCTAATAATCAGCAAAGCCATAACCAGCAAGCCAAAGCTTTTGTGCCACCAAGGCAAGGTATGATAAAGCGCATCGTAGTAATCAAGGTCTGTCATATACAAACCAACGGCAAAAAGCCCAACTAAAATGACTGCCATTGACCAATGCAAGGTTTTGCTGATTAAGCCAAAGGCCACTGTGGTGTTTTTTAACATAGGTACGCTCTAGTCAGATGGTTAGGTTTTGAATGATGATTAGCTGCGCATCTTCAGTGGCAGTAAATAACAAATCTTCACCGCTCAGCATATCGCCTTCTGTGATCGGCTGTGTATTTGCCTGTCCTTTACCACGTGAAATATAAGCCATAAATTCACCGTCAAAATTTATCGTTTGATTTTTTTGTAATAAAGCGACATCTATCTGAGTACGTGAATGGAAGGCATCGTTTTTGCCAAAACCACCATAAATTCTAGTAGGCATGCCATTTATTGATTGATAAACCTTATAGCTTGCAGGCTGCCCTGAATTTTCAGGTAGCACCCATAACTGAATCATACGATTCCAGTCATCATCAGGGTTAATTTCATTATGTGAAAAACCTTCACCACCCGCACGTTGCACTTGAACATCATTAAGCTTCAAATCTTCACCGTGCCCAAGTGAGCCTTGATGGGCTATATTGCCTTCAACCATCACCGATATCACATCAACCTCTTTATGGCTGTGTAGTTTCGTTTCACCCCGTGGCATGAAGCGAGCATCTGCAAGGTAAACAAAATTCCCCAGCCCAGCCCAACTTCCGTCGCTATTAACCGAAGAGCCAAACACATGAGGAGCTTTCACCAATTGATGTTCGCGCAAACCCGCAAAACCCGTTTCGCTAAGGCTATCTCGCTGTAATATTCTGTGAGTTGCTATGTTCATTTATATTTCTCTGATTGCTTGTTTGATTCGATAAACTTAGTATAGGCAAGCAGAGGCAAGGAATAAATACCTCGTTACTAAACTCATAGTTTCCTATTTGGAAACAGTAAGCACATCGAGAATGACATGGACACACTCAAAGCAATGCAACTGTACTGCCATATAATTGATTCTGGTCAGCTTAGTATAGCGGCTGACCGGTTGAATTTATCTAAAGGTGCTGTGAGCAAGCAGCTTACGAAATTAGAAGCACATCTGGGGGGAAGATTGCTGAACAGAACCACGCGCCGTCTCACACCAACAGAAGCTGGCGTAGCATTTTATGAGCGCGCAAAGTTGATTCTTGAATCAGTCGATGAAGCTGAGTGCGTAGTCACCGGCTTAACCGCTGAGCCACGGGGGACCCTTAAAATAAACGCGCCGATGTCGTTTGGCTTTCAATATTTAGGTGAGCTGTTAGCAAAATATCAGCAACGCTACCCCAAAATGGAAATTGATATTACTCTGCACGATCGACAAATTGACTTAATCGAAGAAGGCTATGACCTCGCTTTGCGCATCGCCACATTGAAAGATTCATCCCTAATAGCGAGAAGGCTTGCGCCCTGTCATCTGGTGATGTGCGCATCACCTAAATACTTGCAAAAATACGGTGAGCCTAAAAAACCCAGCGATCTAAAAAACCATCAATGCCTTTTGTATGCCTACAGCCACTCAGTAAAAAGTTGGTCATTTACAAACAAACAAGGCAAGAAACAGCAGGTTCAAGTAAACGGTTCACTCACTACCAACAACGGCAACCTAATCTGTGATGCCTTGATCAATGGCATGGGCATCGCCGCCTTACCTACTTTTATTGTCGGTGACGCAATTAGAGCAGGACAAGCAAAAATCATCCTAGACGATTGGCGAGCCAAGCCCGAAGATATTTCCTTGCTCTACCCTTCCAGCAAACACCTATCGGCAAAAGTTCGAGCCTTTGTTGATATCGCAGTACAACACTTTCAACCGTCCGGAGGCGGGCTGAATCAATGGGACAAAGACTTGCCACTGTAAAGAGTAACGCAGCAAAAATTACACTTCTGTGCCATCTTCATTCCATGCTCTGCTAGTTCGACCCGTCTCATTACCTGCAGTATCGTAAGTGAT
>JALSJU010000131.1 GCA_026989145.1 Thiotrichaceae bacterium | reverse complement strand
GCTTAAAAATGTAAGTATTAAGGTAAAAATAGAGAAGAACTAGCGATTGATTTGATGTTTTTTTAACATCCAACTCAATTATCAGAATAAATTGGAAAATGAGATCTCATGCAAAGGTCTCAATCTAGTACTATTTTAAATCAACAAACGATAATATCGCAGGAAGACCTCCTGATATCAAGAACAGATCCAAATGGCGTAATCACGCAGTGCAATGATATTTTTGTCAAAATGTCGGGGTGGAACAAAGAAGAGCTACTCGGTTCTAACCATAATATTATTCGCCACCCAGATATGCGACAGGTTATTTTTAAAATGGCATGGGATCATATTAAAAATAATAAAGAATTTTACGGTTATTTTAAAAACCTGAGAAAAGACGGAGGGTATTACTGGGTTTTTGCTTATATTACGGCAGAAGTTGATAGTAATGGCGTAACCACCGGCTATGCATCTTATCGCAGGTTTACTCCCCAAGAAGCCATTGAAGCTATTTCCCCTATTTATAAGATTCTATGCCTTGCAGAAGAGCAGGGCGGCGTTATTTCATCCGAGCCATTGTTTACGCACTATTTAGAAAAAGCAGGATTCGGCAGTTATGATAAGTTTATAGTTGATGTACGGTTGAGTTGTTTTTCTCGTAATCTTTTAAAAAGGTAGCGAAATGGTGTTTATCGTATGGCATTACCTCATTTAATTGCTCTGAGTTTAGGTTAAATAGAGTGCACGTTAAACATTTTAAATTAATAGTGATAAAAAACAAGCATACCCCTGTTATAGCCCTGCTTTTAGGCGTATCATTCCGCACCATTATTTGTATGTATTAGCATTTACTAATGCTCTTGTATAGAGACCCAAACCGTGAATAATATCTGGCGTGTTTTTTTACCCTTTTTAGAATGGCTTCCCTTTGTCAATAAAAGCACTTTACGTGCTGACCTTATGGCGGGGTTAACCGGCGCTGTTATCGTGCTTCCGCAAGGTATCGCTTACGCCTCTATCGCTGGTCTACCCCCTCAATACGGCTTATATACGGCTATGATTACACCTGTCATTGCCGCCATTTTTGGCTCATCTTGGCACTTGATATCTGGCCCCACCGCTGCTATTTCTATCGTTGTTTTCTCCGCGCTGAGTGGTCACGCTGAACCTGGCTCTGCGGAGTTTATTTCTCTCGCGCTTACCTTAACTTTTCTAGCCGGCTTATTTCAGTTTGTTTTTGGTTTGGCACGCTTTGGCTCGTTAGTTAATTTTGTGTCTCATACCGTTGTGATTGGTTTTACCGCAGGAGCTGCGATACTCATAGGCACGAGCCAGCTTAAATATGTACTCGGCATGGATGTGCCTCGTGGCGAGTCATTTTTACATACATGGACCGAGATGTTTCGCCAAGTAGGAGACATCAATTATTATATTGTTGCAGTTGCTGCTGCCACTATGCTTGTTGCTATTTTGACACGCAAGTTTTTACCTAAAATGCCTTACCTTTTATTTGGCATGGTGGCAGGTGGTTTGTTCTCTTTATTAATAGATGGTGAAGGCCACGGTGTGAAGCTCGTGGGTGCAATCCCAAGGGATTTGCCACCCTTATCATCACCCAGTTTTTCTTTTGAAACAATTAAAAAGTTAATACCAGATGCCTTTGCTATAGCTTTATTAGGCTTAGTTGAAGCGGTTTCGATCGCTCGGTCAGTCGCCTCTAAAAGCAAACAGCAAATTGATGGCTCACAGGAATTTATCGGCCAAGGCTTATCTAATATTGTTGGTAGTTTTTTCTCAAGTTATGCTGGATCTGGCTCTTTTACACGCTCCGGCATTAACTATGATGCAGGTGCAAAAACGCCATTATCAGGCATCTTTGCTACAATCTTCTTATTGTTAATCGTATTGTTAATTGCACCTGTTACTGCCTATTTACCCATTGCATCGATGGGCGCTTCAATACTATTAGTAGCGTATAATTTAGTTGATTTTCATCATATAAAGCAGATTTTTAAAATCAGTCTACCTGAAACCTCTATTTTCTTAACAACTTTTTTATCTACGCTATTTCTTGAACTTGAGTTTGCGATTTACATGGGTGTACTGGTCTCACTCTTCTTATTCGTGGCACGTACTTCTTACCCCAAAATTGTATCCTTAGCACCCAATCCAAAAACTAGAACCCGTTCAATACAAGATGTTCATGAAAAGCAACTGGATGAATGCCCGCAGCTGAAAATTATACGCATTGATATGTCGATATACTTTGGCTCTTTAGCTGCCGTACAAAAAGAGTTTCATAAATTAACGAAACTGGGATACAAATTTATTTTGATTGATTCTAGTGGTATTAACTTCATTGATATGGCTGGTTCAGAAATGCTCGAGCAAGAAGCAAAGCGACTAGAAAGCTTAGGTGGAGGACTCTTCTTTTACAATGTAAAAGACAGTGTCTTTAGATACCTCTTACGCAGTGATGCTTTTGAGCATATTGGTGATTATCACTTCTTTCCTACTAAAAATGGCGCCATTCAATGGGTGTTCACGCAGCTAGATGAAGAGCAGTGCGCAAGCTGTCCGAAGAGAATCTTTAAAGAATGTTATACCGTTGATAGGGAGGGGGTGGCAAATACAGATTCAAGCAGTAAAGCTTAATCAGGTTTCTTTTTATAGTGTATTGGAATTGATCAGATTTTTTTTAAAAACACGTCAAGTTGTACTAATTGGTGCTGGTTAAACACCTTAATACTATTCTGCTTCAATAAAGCGGTTGTTACTCCCATGCCAGACTTACGCACACCGCTAAAAGAGCCGTCATAAATCTGCTGGCTTCCGCATGATGGGCTTCGTTCCGTTAAAATAGCTGCTACACAGTTATGCTGCTGTGCAATCTTTAGCGCATGACTCGCGCCATTAACAAATGCCTCCGTCACATCGTTACCGCTTTTATCCAGCAACTTCGATTGCCCTTGCAACACCGATAAACCATCGCCTGAATTAATTTCTGCAGGACTACGTGGGACAGGCAACCCCCCCGCAACCTCGGGGCAAAGCGGTACTAAGATATTCTCGGCCTGCCATTTTTTGATTAACGGATGCTCAAGTAATAAATCAGTGGCGTTGTAACGGACTGGGCTTCCTAGAAGGCAGGCGCTGATTAGGATTTTCATAAATGTTTTACTGGAAAGACTGAATGAGGAACTCTATCATTGTATATCAAAGTCAGTCAGCAAGACTAAGGTCAGGGTATTAAGTATAATTTTTGATAAATTTCCTCACTTTTGGATCAATGAATCCTCATGTGGAATGTCGCGTAAAACGCTAACCACTATTTAGTCCCTATTAATATCTATCTTAAATTAATTATTCCTCTTGTTACTATTTCATTATGGGGTTATAATCCCATTTGATTGTCTCATCAAGGACAGCAGATTTCTCAATTAACTGTTATTGGTATAAAATTTGACCGCTATGAGGTATTATTATACCTAACTATAACTTTATTTTAATTAACAAACGAAAAAGGAAAGACCATGCACTTAAAAAGCAAATTACTTATTAGCTCATTCGTCCTCGGCGCTGTATTAGCCTCAAGTTCTGCGACAGCAAAGCCTATGAAAAATGGCAAATTTGGTGTTGGCTTGCAACTATCTAGCCCAACTGCTGGGATAAGTGTAAAAAAAGAAATATCTGATGTAATAACAGTGCAAGGAACGTTAGGTGGTGGAGGGTACTATACGAGTGCTGGCGTGAGAGGTCTGTACAAATTCCAAAAAGATCAAAAATATGATATTTATGGCTTTGGTGGTGTAAGTTATTTATCTTATGACTATGGTCGTTACTACTCCGCTTATTATGGGGATAGCGTAACAGCCATTGGATTTGGTGGTGGAGCAGGTGTAGAGCTTGATGTTACGAAAGAAATTACTGTAAATGGTGAGCTTAGTTATACACATGTTAACTGGGGGGCAGGAATTAATGGTGGATTTGGTGGTATAGGTTTTGGAGTTGGTGCTCACTACTGGTTCTAATTATCAGTAAGACCTTTTGCACGCGTCGGATGATGAATAAAAATGGTTGAGGTTTACTACTTTCTCCTCAATAAGTTAAATTTCACTGATTTAACAAGTGATTCGTTAAAGCTTAGGCCGTTTTTTCGCCACGAGCTCCGTGCTCAAATTAGCCTTTCTATTATGAAAGGCTTTTTTAATGCTAAAATTAAAGGCGTCTAAAAATATAATAATGATCTATGCCACACTATAAGCTTCTTACTTTAATTTTATTATTCATATATTCTTCATATAATCCTGTTTTTGCTAAGAGCTTAAAACCTAGTTTACAGCAAGCATTACTAGATGCTAAAAAAAAGGATATTTCTTATAGCGCAACATGGCAGCGTTTACTGCATATCAATCCAAAGACTAAAAAAAGTGACATAATCTCTGAAAATTTTTTCTATGCAAGCAATACAAATAATCATTCAAGTCTTATAACAGCCGAGGAAGAACTAACCGCCACAATACGTGCTTTTTTTGCACCTCTTAAAAAGGGAGAAAACAACAACTTACATGCCGTTTGTCGTACTCCAGCACGTTATTTTTGGCTACAAAAGCAGATACAATTACCTAAGAATCTGCTTGAAAAAGCGGATTGCAGCAATCTAAATAACTGGGCTAAATTTGAGAGCTTAGATTCCGTTAGCTTGATATTGGTTAGTGGCTATTTTGGCAATCCTGCTTCCACATTTGGTCACTTGTTGGTTAAAATTAATAACAGTGAATATAAGTTAAGTAGTGGGAATTTACTTGATCAAAGTATCAATTACGGCGCTAAAATACCCGATAATGAAGCCATGCCACTTTATATTGCAAAAGGTTTTACTGGGCGTTATTTATCGTCATTTACGGATAAAAAATTCTACAGCCATGATCAAGTTTATTCTAAGCATGAATTTAGGGATATGTGGGAATATGAGCTTAATTTAACCCCGCAACAGAAAAAACTCTTTGTTTATCACGTATGGGAAATGCTAGGCCAAGAAGCTAAATACTACTTTTTAAAAGAGAACTGCGCTTATCGTATAACAGAGTTGTTAGAGCTTGTGACAGGGCATTCGTTAAAGCCTAGTCTGCAGCCTTGGTATTTGCCGATTACCATTTTTCAGCAATTAGAAGATTTGGAGAGTAGTCGTTATATTAAGAAAATAAGCTATATACCGTCTAGCCAGCAAAAACTTTACCATGCTTTCAAGCAGCTAAGTCCACAACAGGTTAGTACGGCGAATCGTTTGATAGAAAGCCCTCGTTTAAATGAAGTACTTTTAAAAAATTATGATGAGCAACAAGCTATTGAAATCACCGATGCCTTACTTGACTATTTTCAGTACAAAATAGCAGGAGCAGATGAAGATGATCCAAATAAAAAAAATTGGCTAAAAACAAAAAACATATTATTGCTTTCACGTTTGTCACTTCCATTGCACAGGAATAAGAAAATATCAATCCCCGACCTCGTCCCGCCTGCCAAAGGGGCTGATGCTAAGCTATGGCGCAACACTTTTGGGTACAATACTAAAAAAGGCGTGCTTTTTGATGTTGGTATGAGCGCAGTAAATTATGGTGTACTAACCAATAGCAAGGGTTCTTTAAAAAATGCTGAGCTTAAAGTTTTAGATTTAGCGATTCAATACAATAAAAAGAATAGTGCTTTTATCAAAAAGTTAGACTTTATTAGCATAAGGAAGTTTGGCTTATTAAATACGCGTATCAAGGGGGAGGATAGCCTTTCTTGGCGGTTTAAAACAGGTTATGAGCAATATGACTTAAGCTGTGTTCACTGTGGTCAGCTTTACATTAGGGGAGGGGTAGGCAAAGCACAAGCACTCAATAATAAGTCTTTTACTTACGCTTTAATTGACGGGAGACTATCCTCTGGAGGTGCCCTCAAAACTAAAGTAGATGTAATTCCTTATGTCGGCTTATCTTACGAATTTTCAAATAAATTTAAAATTAACTTGGAACTGGGAAAGAGTATCGAAGTGCAATCTGGCAGCCAGAAAACAACGTTAAAGCTTGAGTCCCGTTATTTGTTAAATAGAAACAATAGTCTACGAGCCTCTTACGAAAAGCATAACGCTACAGAGGTGAGCTTTTCACTGCATCATTTTTGGAACTGATTTTTCTAGTATGTGTAAATTAGAAGTAAAAAAATGCCTCTATGGAAGAGGCATTTAAGATACATTTAAATCAATTTGTTGCTATGCACCACAAGATGCTTTCACCGATGCTGAATTGATGATGTTGTAGATAGTCTCTGACTTATTAACCTGTGGAAGATCAGAATATCCTTTAACAGATGCTTTACTAGAGAAGTTAGCACGAATAGAATTCATAACAGCTGGGCGGTTAGTTGCACCACAACTCATAATGTCCATGAGCGCGCTTACGTGCTCGCCTTCACCTTTAGCAATATCTTGCTCAAGTGACGCATAGGTATTGTGGATAAAAGCAGCTGAAGCAACTCGGTTATTATTACAGTTTTCCTTAGACGAGGCATTTGAACTGATCGCTGTAGTTCCTAAATCCCAAATAATATTGGAGATAGCCGCTGCTGTAGCATTTTTATCAAAAATCATTGCGCCTAGGCCACATTGCTTGTAGATATCCCCGAAAGAGCGCTCTGCTTGAGCTGTTCCTGTCAAAGAAAGTGCTGTTAATGATGCTCCTAATAAAGCAACTGCTTTTGTGTATTTCATACTTTTCTCCATTTTTTGATTGTATCTTATTCCAATTAGAATAGATCAGCACATTCTATCAAAGGGTTTAAATAGGTCAATAGTTAAGCAGAATAAAAAAAGTTTATACGGCTGGTTTTATTGCCGATAAAAAACAAATATTGTGTTGACTTCATCAGGTCTTGCTCCATCAGATCGAGTTCCTTCCAGATAATTATCCCTATAAATACAGGCGAGGGATGACCTGTTTCTTTGTAAAGCACTGAGTTGACTCATAACACGATCAAATTTCTCTCCATCGTAACTTACTCCATCAATTTCTATAAGAGAAAACGTAGCGTCAAATTTTTGTGCAGAACAAATGGATGTACTGACAGTACCACCATAAGACACCGGTCCTACAAGTTTCCATGAAGTTGTAACTGAACCACTACAGTCACTCGTACTATACAATTCAGTACCTTCGCCATAAAGTGCGCTACCGTCTATTAAGTCATGGCTAGCATAAACAATTATTGAGTCATTACCATTAGAAAGACACTCTGTTTGCCAATCACCTTTTAAATTACCTTTAATGCTTTGGTCGTTAGAGGAACTTTTATCGCCACCACCGCAGCCAAAAACAAATGATGCTAGTACGGTCGCACCTAAAATGTGCTTAATGTTCATGTTTATTACCTATATAGATTTAGTTTCTTAAATTGTATAACAACAAGACTAACTTTCATAAATTTTACCATCTTGTGATATCTGTTGAGTAATACTTTTACTCAATTCAGCCAAGGCCAAACTTTGCGCCTTAACATAAGCACCGTAGCTGCGCCCTTTTACTGCTTTACTAATCACACTGTGCTTTACCAAAATTTCCTGCGTACCTTTATATAAACGCCAGCGGGCTTTCAAGATGACTGATTTACCGAGTTGCCCATCAAAGCGTTCAATATTCACACGCACGCTATAGGCAGGTTTGAAGGAGAATTTCCACGGGTATTGCTCAATATTATCGGT
>JALSJU010000130.1 GCA_026989145.1 Thiotrichaceae bacterium | reverse complement strand
AGTCGTATATAAGTTGTTGGGTGGATTTGTTAAGTTAGTAGTCAACCTAATGTAGTCAGGATGTAATCTTTTATAATTGAGAATATAACGATGGCACAACCCATTCAAACAAATAAATCTACCGTGGTTCAAACTAGGGCAGGGAAGCGTTCTCCTTCTGCCTTGCAGAATCAAAGCACATCGACTGATTTTTTGAAGAACCTACAAGCAAAAATCTTTCTAATTGATTAAAAAACTGGAGATAATACTATGACCACCCCCAGTCCTATCAATAACCACGTTTCAACAACTCCATCTAAAAATAATAATAATCGTTTAGCACCTTCATCAAGTGGTGTCGAAACCTTTAATAAGTTGATGTCAAATAAAGTTGGCATAGCGGATTATAAAACGGATGGTGAAAAAAGCACCTTCGAAGGCAGAATTAAACGCTTAAATGTTGATAAACAATATACGGTTCATACAGGTAAAGCATTTATTAGTAGTTTAGAAAAAGCCTCTATTGGTAAGCCGATTACTAAAAAAACACAAGAATTTTATGAAGGTCTAAACCAGAGTCAACGTACAAAAATACTGATCGGAATTAGAAAAGATGTGATGGTTGAGATGAAAAAAGTAAAGTCTCAAATGAACTCCATTGAAACTCTTGATAAAAACTATCTAAAACTATTAAGCAGTTTTAAAGAGTTACAAGCACTACACATTAAATATTCGCCTGCATCAGTATTATCTCAAGGATTATCTATAACAAGAACACTCGCAGGGAAAATACCTAACGCATTTGGTGCTGGGGTTGGTGTAATCAATCGGCTATCGAATCTATCAGAATTTAAAGTAGAAGGTTTTATTTATGATGATCCTTTAAGTGATCATTATCATGCCGGCTTTAATGCCTTTGATCACGATGGAAACGGATTTATATTTTTAAGAATTGATGGCCTAAATTGAAGTTATTTTTTTTTATAATAATCGCAACTATTTTTCTAGTATCTTGTGGTACAGGAACGTCACCTGTTGAGCCAAGCGTAGATAAAGTAAAACATCTAATAAAACTTAACAAAGCCTTATTACTAAACAACCTCAAGACTGAAAAACAAAAGTCGTTTACTGGTTTAGAATCAGCAGTCACTTTTATTAAAAAAATAGAATCAGGCATTTGTGAGAACCCAACAGAAAAAATAACCTTGGCTGCTACTTTCTCGGTTTTAAATAGTTTTACTTATGTGAAAGCTAATGAAAAAAAACAAAAAGCGATTAAAATCGTAAATTGCCTTTCAAGCCTAAAGTTGAACAAAGAAGAGCTCTATATTCCTCTAGTGCTGACGCTAGTAGCAACAAATAAAGATTTTGGCGCATTTAAACTTTTATATGAAAACCTATTTGTGGGTTATAGCCCGGCAAAAAAAGATATTTTCGGACTAATGGCTTTCGCGCGGCTTGAATGCAATCAACCAGCCCTGAAATACTTAGAAAAACAAGGCTATCTTGAGAATAGTAAACAACTATTTACTAATGACGAGTACCAACAATTTAAACAAACTACAGATAGATTATGCAGTAATTACAATTAATTTTTGTTGATTATAATTATTCTGTTTTCTTATTACAGCCTCTAGTTAAAAGAAGTTAGCAAAACCACCGCATACACCGCTATGCCTTCTTTTCTTCCTGTAAACCCTAACTGTTCTGTAGTCGTGGCTTTAACGCTAACAGCATCATTTTCAACATTTAAAAGCACTGACAAGACTTGTCTCATCGAATTGATATGCGGTGCCATTTTTGGCGCTTGGGCTACTATCGTGCAATCACAGTTATTTAAATAGTAGCCTTGTTTTTCAATTAGGCGCATGACTTTTTTTAAAAGCAGCTTACTGTCAACCCCTTTAAATGCATCGTCTGTATCAGGGAAATGCTGACCAATATCACCCAGAGCCAATGCGCCGAGTAAGGCATCACACAGTGCATGAATTAGTACATCACCATCTGAATGCGCTTTTAAAGGGGCTTCATGAGGGATTTCTACGCCGCCTAGAGTGATGTGATTTTCAACAGCGTGTTGATTTGAAGCAACCTCATCAAAAGCATGTACGTCGTAACCATTGCCGATTCTAAGTTTCATTGGCTTTCCCTTTTTGACTTAATAACCAAGTTGCCAACTCAATATCAGCGGGTCGAGTGACTTTAATATTACTGCTATCTCCTTCGACTAGCTTAACCGTGTAACCCCTTGCTTCCATGGCTGAAGCCTCGTCAGTCACCGTTAACCCATTTTCTATACAGTATTCTAGCGCCTCAGTTAATTCACCTAGCTTAAACAGTTGCGGCGTTAAGGCATGCCATAGATCATCGCGTGATTCGGTCTGTAAAATAACAAGTTCACCTTGCTTTGCACGCTTCATGGTATCTCGAACGGGGCTGGCTAAAATACCGCCGCTTGCACCTTCTGTGATCACCGATAACAACCGAGTAATATCGTGCTGGCTTAAACAAGGACGCGCAGCATCATGCACCATCACCCAACTATCTTCTGCTAGTTTTTCAACAACACTTAAATAATCGAGTGCTTGCTCTACCGAGTCACTTCGCTGATCGCCACCTTCTACCGTATAAAGTGGAAAGTCGCTGGCTGTGGCATGAATACTTAACGACTTCCAATAAGGATCTTCGCTAGCTAGTGCCACCATACAACCTGCTATTTGTGGGTGATGAATGAAGCAATCTAAGGTGTGTTCGAGTATGGTTTTTCCCTGAATTTTTATATATTGTTTGGGGATCTCTGATTGCATTCTTTTGCCAATACCTGCGGCAGGTATGACAACCCAGACTTTTTCTTGTAGATCTTGTTGACTTGAATCAGCCATTATCTATCGTTGCTTTTTCTATTTCTGAATCTATTTTTTTATTTTCATCTTCATCAATATCATCAACTGTTTGAGTCTTGTCTGGTTTCGTATCTGGTTGCGCTTTAACCGTGGGTTTGGGGGCTATGAGCGCTTTAACTCCTAACGGTTCGCCTGACTTTAATTCAGGGTTGCCTAAATCTCTACCCTTGACCTTATCTTCAGCGAGTGGTTTTTGTTGCTGATCAGGACGTAAGATAATCTCAAAAAAACTTTCATTTTGTTTAGTCATGCCCAATTCACTACGGGCGCGCTCTTCTATTGCGCTATCTCCCGTAGCAACATCTTCTAAATCAGCTTTGATACGTTCAATATCATCTTTACGTTGCTGGTTGCTAAGCTCTTGAGCATTAATTCGATCTTCAGTTTTCCAGTGTTCAGGATAACTGCCCGAGCCGACCCACAGCCCTGCGACCAGAAAAATGAATAAGCTTGAAAAAATTATTAAGAGTGCTTTCATTATACGAATCTATTTTCGAAGTTTACAAGCGTGAAAATGAGTTCTTACCTGCATAAATGGCGTTACTACCTAGCATTTCTTCGATTCGAATCAATTGGTTATATTTTGCAATACGATCTGAGCGAGACAACGACCCTGTTTTGATTTGACCGGCATTAGTTGCAACCGCTAGATCAGCAATGGTGGTATCTTCGGTTTCACCAGAACGATGCGAAACAACTGCAGTATAATTGGCATCATGTGCCATTTTTATGGCTTCTAAGGTTTCGGTTAAGGTGCCTATTTGATTGAATTTAATCAAGATTGAGTTAGCAATGCTCTTATCAATACCTTCTTTAAAAATAGTAGGGTTAGTAACAAATAAATCATCACCCACTAATTGAATTTTATCTCCCAAGCGTTTTGTTAATACATCCCAACCCGCCCAGTCTGCTTCGTCTAAACCATCTTCAATGGTGATAATTGGGTATTGATTCACCCAGTTTTCTAAGTAATCAACCATGCCTTCGGCATCAAAACTTTTGCTTTCTGATGCTAAAACGTACTTGCCATCTTTATAATACTCAGATGCGGCGCAATCTAGACCCAAATAAATATCTTTTCCTGCACTAAAACCGGCATTCTCAATAGCTTCAAGTATTACTTCAATCGCCTCTTCGTTAGATGATAAATCAGGTGCAAAACCACCTTCATCACCCACTGCCGTATTCATGCCACGCTTTGCCAATACTGATTTTAGATTATGAAAAACCTCTGTTCCATAACGCACCGCTTCTGCAAGACTAGGCGCGCCAACCGGTACTATCATAAACTCTTGCATATCGACGCTATTATCAGCGTGCTCGCCACCGTTGATGATATTCATCATTGGAACCGGTAGTTCAAATTTACTGCTGTTACCAAATAAACCACCTAAGTATTGATAAAGTGGCTCACCTTTGTCATTTGCAGCAGCGTGCGCACTTGCTAATGAGGCCGCTAACAATGCATTCGCACCTAAACGTGCTTTATTGTCAGTGCCGTCCAGCTCAATCATGGCATTATCTATAGCCGCCTGATCCGTGACATCAAATCCTTTTAAGCATTTAGCAATGTCTTTATTAACATGTGATACCGCTTTCAAAACACCTTTACCCATAAATCGTGATTGATCATCGTCGCGTAATTCAATCGCTTCACGAGCACCTGTGGATGCACCGGATGGTACGATAGCACGACCCGTTGTACCGTTATCTAAAGTGATAACAGCTTCTAAGGTTGGGTTCCCGCGAGAATCTATTACTTCTCGTGCATGTAGTGATTGTATGGTTGACATAGTTGATAGTAGCCTCTATTAATTTTTTTAAAGTTGTTAAATATTGTAACTTAGATTGTTGACTCAAGATAAGGCTGTGCTTTAACCGCTTGATCAATCGTCATCAATGTTTCCAATAGCTCTTTCATGCGGTGTGTTGGCCATGAGTTAGGTCCATCACTTAATGCCTCATCGGGACTAGGATGTGTTTCCATAAATATGCCTGCAACACCGGCTGCAATCGCAGCTCTAGCTAACACGGGCACATGTTGGCGCTCTCCTCCTGAGCAACTTCCCTTTCCGCCAGGTTGCTGTACTGAATGCGTTGCATCAAACACAACGGGGCAGTTAGTTTCACGCATAGTTGCAAGACCGCGCATATCAGAAATCAAGGTATTATAACCAAAAATATAACCACGTTCGCACACCATGATTTGGTCGTTACCCGTAGTTTTAGCTTTTTCGACCACGTTATTCATATCTTGTGGTGCAAGAAACTGACCTTTTTTTATATTAATCGGAATGCCCTGTTTAGCAACATTTTGAATGAAATTAGTCTGGCGACATAATAAAGCTGGGGTTTGCATGATATCAACTACTGAGGCAACCTCATCAAGCGGTGTATCTTCATGCACATCGGTAATTACTGGCAGACCTAGATCATTTTTTACTTTTTCTAAAATTCGCAATCCCTCTTCCATGCCTGGGCCACGATAGCTGGCGTACGAGGTACGGTTAGCTTTATCAAAAGACGCTTTAAAAATATACGGGATGCCAAGTTCATCGGTTATTTCTTTCATGCTTTGGGCTATTTCAAGGGTCAGTTTTTCGGACTCAACCACACAGGGGCCAGCCAATAGAAAGAATGGTTGATCATGCCCGACTTCGAAATTACACAGTTTCATTATGATTTATTAGCCTGTTGTTTCTTGTTGTTTTGAATGTTCTAACGCAGCACTCACAAAGCCTGTAAAGAACGGGTGACCTGCACGTGGGTGTGAGGTAAATTCAGGATGCGACTGACATGCCAAAAACCACGGATGATCATCTAATTCGATCATTTCTATCAAAGTTTTATCGTGAGATACCCCCGATAGTACCAAACCTTTTTCAGATAAAATATCGCGGTAGTTATTATTAAATTCATAGCGGTGGCGGTGACGCTCAACCACTTCATCTTTGCCATAGGTTTTATGTGCTAATGACCCTTTAGTTAACAAGCAGGTTTGTCCCCCTAAACGCATTGTTCCGCCCATATCAGAGCTTTTAGTACGTTTCTCAAGCTCGCCTTTTTCGGTCATCCATTCGGTAATCAAACCAATCACAGGATCGGGGGTATTTTCGTTAAACTCGGTACTGTTCGCATCTGGTAAACCCGCAACATGACGTGCAAACTCTATAACCGCTAACTGCATGCCCAAACAAATCCCCATATAAGGAACCTTGTTTTCACGAGCAAACTGTATGGCTTTTATTTTACCTTCCACCCCACGAGAACCAAACCCACCCGGCACTAAAATAGCATCAACGTTATGCAAAATATCTGTACCATCTGATTCTAAAATCTCTGAATCAATATAGGTAATATTTACTTTAGATTCAGTCTGAATACCGGCATGACTTAAGGCTTCATTTAATGACTTATACGATTCGGTTAAATCAACATATTTACCTACCATCGCTATGGTCACTTCGGACTTAGGGAATGCCATGCCGTGAACAACTTTCTCCCAGTCTGACAAGTCAGCTTCTTTCAAATCACCCAGCTGTAACTTATCAATGACAATTTGATCGAGGTTTTGTGAGTGTAGCCAAAGTGGTATTTTATAAATATTATCCATATCAATGGCTGGAATAACGGCTTTCTCAGCGACATTGGTAAATAACGCAATTTTCTTACGCTCTTTATCTGGAATTGATTTTTCACTTCGGCACAATAAAACATCGGGTTGAATACCAATTGAGCGTAATTCTTTAACCGAGTGCTGAGTGGGCTTAGTTTTAAGCTCTCCAGCGGCAGCCAAATAAGGTACTAACGTTAAGTGCATAAACAGCGCATTACTGCCTTCTTCTACACCCATTTGACGTAGTGCTTCCATAAAAGGAAGCGACTCGATATCACCCACCGTGCCACCTACTTCAACCATGGCAATATCAAAACCTTCAGCGCCTGCACGCACACAACGCTTTATCTCATCAGTGACATGCGGGATAACCTGTACGGTTGCGCCAAGGTAATCACCCTGACGTTCTTTACGAATTACTGTGCTATATATACGACCAGTGGTGAAGTTATTTAACTGTGTTGCAGTGAAATTCACAAAGCGTTCATAATGACCTAAATCAAGATCCGTTTCTGCACCATCTTCAGTGACAAAAACCTCACCATGCTGAAAGGGGCTCATCGTGCCAGGGTCTACGTTGATATACGGGTCCAACTTCATCATGGTAACTTTAAGTCCGCGTGCTTCTAAGATAGTACCTAATGAAGCGGCCGCGATGCCCTTGCCTAAGGATGAAACTACACCGCCGGTGATGAAGATATATCGTGTCATAAAATGCCTGTGCATACTGATCATTAACAGATGTGAATCCTACCATATTGAAAAGCGGGAAACAGTAGATTACGCAAACTAGTGGTACTTTATTTTACTTTTTTTGCTAATATCTGAAAATGAATAAATTACCGCCCCAACAACAACAAGTCGTCCAAGTCCATGCAAGTTTGATTCGCTTAGTCGTTGATACCATAAGTAACCCACAACTCCGCCCTCAACTCAATCAAACCTTAAAAACTAGTGCCGAAAATGGCTGGCAAGATTTAGTGTTGCGTATTTATAAAATCATGGAAGGTGATCGTTCCGATTCGTTGCTTAAAAATCTTGATGAAGAAGATGGCTTCATTATTGATGCCATTTTACGTGGCATCCAAAACCCCAGCACCCTACCCGACCCACAACAAAACAATGCGCAAGCAGGTATGGCTGCGCCGGGTATTGCGCATATGATTCATCAAGCAGGCATAGGCAATACACAAGCGTTAACCTTACTTTCACAAATGAGCGAACAAATGAGTCAAGCAGGCGGTGAAATGACGTTATTAGCTGGAATCATGAAAAAGCTAGTAGATGGTGAACGTGATGCTGATATTTTAAGTAAAGGCATGGATGATAAAGGGGTCGCATTAGTTGACTCTATTTTAGATGAGCTAACCACCTTACAAAACTCCTTGAATTAAGCATTAGTTAGTTCTTAGACTTTAATCTTGAAGAGACCTTTGTGCGAGTCGATGGCGAAAGAAACGGCTAATGGTAAGCGAAGCTTAATAACGGGTTATCAGCGAGTTTTTCAACGAAAAGCAGTGAAATTTCAACCAATTTTACTCGTAACTCGACTCGTGCAAAGATCTCTTGAAATAATATAATTAAGACCTATCCTATGAACTAATGTTTACACACATTAGGTAATTTAAATGATTCAAAAAAATCACATAAAGCCACTTTTGATTGGTATTTTGGTTATTGGAGCTATACTTTTTTTCTCCCCATTCAATCTAACTAAAAGCATCCAAACAGCAAATGCCAAAAGCGGATTACGCAATGGTTTAACACCAGAAGAAAAAGGTACGATTGCACTTTTCAAGCATAACAATCCTGCGGTGGTTTATATTTCCACGGTGAAACATGTCATTAATCCTTACACACGTGATATTCGTGAAG
Organism: Thiotrichaceae bacterium; assembly: GCA_026989145.1. Taxonomy (GTDB): domain Bacteria; phylum Pseudomonadota; class Gammaproteobacteria; order Thiotrichales; family Thiotrichaceae; genus Cocleimonas. Next base: position 29,834 of record JALSJU010000130.1, on the reverse strand, counting down.
TTCCTAGTGGTACAGGCACCGGTTTCATATGGGACACACAAGGGCATATCATCACCAATTACCATGTGATAAAAGGGCATAAATCGGCCAAGGTGCGCCTTAAGAACAAAAAAACCTATACCGCAAAAGTTATCGGCCACAGTAAACGCCATGATATCGCCGTATTAAAGCTTCAGGATAGCGCGGACTTGCCTAACCCGATTCAGCCTGGCACCAGTAAAGACCTCTCGGTTGGGCAGCAAGTTTATGCGATAGGCAACCCATTTGGTTTAGACCATACCCTAACCACAGGGATAATCTCCGCATTAGGTCGTACCATATCTAATCGTTCTATGGATATGGATAACTTAATTCAAACTGACGCGGCGATCAATCCAGGCAACTCAGGTGGCCCTTTATTAGACAGTGCAGGTCGTTTAATTGGTATGAATGTCGCTATTTATAGTCCGTCAGGCGCATCTGCGGGAATTGGTTTCGCAATTCCCGTTGATAGTGTTAATCGGGTTGTACCAAATTTGATTAAAAATGGCCGCTTTATTCAACCCATCGTTGGCATTAGCGCCAATGACACGGCCAATAGATTAGTATTAAAAGAGCTGGGCATTAAAGGGGTATTAATTTTGCAAGTCAGCCCCAGTTCACCCGCATCAAAAGCCGGTTTAAAAGGCTCACAACTGGTTAATGGTGATCTGGTTTTGGGTGACGTTATCCAAGCAATCGGCAATGAAAAAGTCGAAGACATGAACGATTTCTTAAATATTATTGAAAAACATCAGTTAAATGACACCATCACATTAAAGATACTTCGTAATGGGACAAAAAGAATGAATATTCCCGTTACTCTCTTTATGCAGTAATTTTATCTAAAACTGTTTATTTATAAAGAAAAACCGTTACAAATACAATAAACTGCACGGATGACTAAATCCAAACAGATCCAAGAACTTTTAAAATCCCGTATCCTGATTCTCGATGGCGCAATGGGCACCATGATACAACGCCGTAAGCTTGAAGAAGCGGATTATCGTGGTGAGCGTTTTGCAGACTATCACATGGATATCAAAGGCAACAATGATTTGCTGGCGATAACCCAACCGCATATTATTCGTGAGATTCATGAAGAATACCTTGAAGCCGGTGCGGATATTCTCGAAACGAATACCTTCAATGCCACCAAAGTTAGCATGGCTGACTACGAAATGGAGAGCCTTGCTTACGAATTAAACGTAGCTGGCGCAAAAGTTGCACGCGAAGCTGCCGATAAGTATTCGACACCTGATAAACCTCGTTTTGTCGCAGGAGTACTTGGCCCAACCAGCAAAACCTGTTCAATGTCCCCAGATGTCAACGACCCAGGCTTTCGAGCAATTACTTTTGATGCGTTAGTTGAAGATTACTGCGCATCTACACGTGGTTTGATTGAAGGCGGATCAGATATTATCTTGATCGAGACCATATTCGACACACTCAATGCCAAGGCTGCTATTTTTGCGGTAAAAACAGTCTTTGAAGAAGATAATATCGAATTACCCATTATGATTTCCGGGACAATTACCGATGCATCGGGACGTACTTTATCCGGTCAAACCACCGAGGCTTTTTATAATTCCTTGATTCATGCAGAGCCATTATCAATCGGCTTAAACTGTGCGCTTGGCCCTGATATGTTACGCCAATATGTGCAAGAACTGTCTAAAATAAGCACCGCTAATGTCTCCGCCCACCCCAATGCAGGCTTACCCAATGAGTTTGGCGAGTATGATTTAGAACCAAATGAAATGTCAGAGCACATTAAAGAATGGGCAGAGTCTGGTTTTTTAAATATTGTCGGCGGTTGCTGTGGCTCTAGCCCCGCGCATATTAAAGCGATTGCTAATGCGGTTGCAGATATTACACCGCGTACGATTCCTGATATTCCAGTGGAGTGTCGTTTATCTGGTTTAGAGCCTTTCAATATTGCTGAAAGTAGCTTATTTGTAAACGTGGGTGAGCGTACTAACGTGACGGGTTCAGCACGTTTCAAACGACTAATTAAAGAAGAGGATTACGATACCGCACTTGAAGTTGCGCTAGAGCAGGTTCAAAACGGCGCGCAAGTAATCGACATTAATATGGATGAGGGCATGCTCGAATCCAAAGAAGCGATGGTGCGCTTCCTTAACTTATGTGCCGCTGAGCCAGATATTGCGCGCGTGCCCGTTATGGTTGATTCATCCAAGTGGGATATTATCGAAGCAGGCCTTAAATGTATTCAAGGTAAAGGCATTGTTAATTCCATTTCACTAAAAGAAGGCGAAGAGAACTTCATCAATCAAGCCAAACTAATTAAACGTTACGGTGCGGCGGCGGTAGTGATGGCATTTGATGAAGATGGCCAAGCGGACACCTATGAACGTAAAGTAGAAATTTGTACCCGTGCCTATCATGTACTGGTCGATAAGGTCGGTTTTCCGCCGCAAGATATAATTTTTGACCCGAATATTTTTGCCATCGGCACAGGTATTGAGGAGCACAATAACTACGCTGTCGATTTCATTGAAGCAACTAAAACGATTAAAGAAACACTACCCCATGCGATGATTTCTGGTGGAGTATCAAATGTATCTTTCTCGTTCCGTGGTAATAACCCTGTGCGTGAGGCAATTCATTCGGTATTTCTATATCACACTGTAAAAGTCGGTATGGATATGGGTATCGTCAACGCTGGTCAGTTAGTGGTTTACGATGATATTCCCAAAGAACTGCACAAAGCCGTTGAAGACATGGTGCTAAATAAAAGCCCCGATGCCACTGAAAACCTCATGGCAATCGCAGCTGATTATTTAGGTGATGGAAAAGCTAAAGAAAACAAACAAGATTTAGAGTGGCGTACTTGGTCGGTTGAAAAACGTCTTGAACATGCACTGGTCAAAGGCATAGATGCCTACGTTGATGAAGACACTAAAGAAGCCTTAGACAAACTCAAACGCCCTATTTTCGTTATTGAAGGCCCTCTTATGGATGGCATGAATGTGGTTGGTGATTTATTTGGTGCAGGTAAAATGTTTTTGCCACAGGTGGTTAAATCTGCCCGTGTAATGAAAAAATCAGTCGCATGGCTAGAGCCTTACTTAGAAGCTGAAAAAGCAGGTTGCGATGTGAATACTAACGGTAAAATCCTAATGGCAACCGTTAAAGGTGATGTGCATGATATTGGTAAAAATATTGTCGGCATTGTGTTGCAATGCAATAGTTATGAGGTAGTTGACTTAGGCGTAATGGTACCTACCGATAAAATATTACAAACCGCTAAAGACGAAGGTTGTGACATTATTGGTTTATCGGGTTTAATAACACCGTCATTAGATGAAATGGTCAATGTTGCTAAAGAAATGGAACGCACAGGACTAAACTTACCGCTAATGATCGGTGGTGCAACCACATCAAAAATTCATACTGCGGTTAAAATTGACCCGCAGTACCAAGGGCCAATTGTTTATGTGCCAGATGCATCGCGTGCTGTTGGCGTTGCCGGTGAGTTATTATCTGATGACCGAAAACTAGCGTATCGCCAAGAGATAAAAGATGAATACGAGGCAATGCGGGTAAAGCGTGCAGCTAACCAAAAAGTTAAAAAGACCTTTACCTTAGAACAAGCTCGCAAGAACAAAGTACAGCTAGACTGGATAAATTATACCCCTCCCAAGCCAGCAATATTCGAAAAAGAAATTAATGCATTGGCTGTTGGAGCAAAGTTCAATGTAGAAGAATTAACAAACGGCGGTCTACTCATTCAATTTAATGATTACCCGCTGGATAGTTTGGCCGAAATTTTTGATTGGACACCGTTCTTTAAAAGCTGGGAATTAGCAGGACGATACCCTGCTATTTTAACGGATGAAGTAGTCGGAGAAGAAGCCACAAAGCTATTTAAAGATGCACAAGACATGCTTCAACAAATACTTGATGAAAAATGGATTACGGGCAAAGCAGTGCTCGGCTTCTTTCCTGCTAATAGTGTGGGTGATAATTTAGAACTGTATGTTAATCATAAAGATAAAAAAACACACACCGATTTATTCCACATTCGCCAACAAATGGATCGCACCACAAAAGGTGATAATAAAGCACAGCCTAACTTTTGTTTAGCCGACTATATTGCGCCCAAAGATTCCGGAAAAGAAGACTGGCTTGGTACATTCGCGGTGTCTACCGGCTTTGGCATGGAGCAACGCGTTGAACAATTCAAAAAAGACTTTGATGATTATAATGCAATCTTATTAGAAGCGTTAACCGATCGATTCGCCGAAGCACTGGCTGAAAAAATGCATGAACTCACCCGTAAAGTATTTTGGGGTTATGCTAGTAACGAATCACTGAGTAACGAAGAAGTTATTAAAGAAAAATATGCTGGTATCCGCCCTGCACCCGGTTACCCTGCTTGCCCTGAGCACACCGAAAAGGGCACGCTATGGGATCTACTAGAACCGGAAAAACGTATTGGCATAAAGATTACCGAATCTTACGCAATGTGGCCCGCCGCAGCGGTATCGGGCTGGTATTTCTCACACCCTGACTCACGTTATTTTGGCACCGGAAAAATCCAAAAAGATCAAGTTGAAGATTACGCCAAACGGAAAGGTTGGTCGATGGAAGACGCTGAAAAGTGGCTGGGACCTGTATTAGGGTATTAGAGGCTTTTAGAGACCTTTGCACGACTCGGTGACGAGTAAATACCAGTAAAATTTCTTTCACTACGACTCATGAAAGGTCTCTTTTAAATATAAACCTGACGAGCTAACCACTCTCTTCTCGTAAAAGCCTCAATTTTTATAGAATTTAGGTTAATTCTTTTTCAAGCTCTTTAACAAGCGTTTTAAGTTCACTTGTTGCAGCACTGACATCTTTCTCTAACTGTTCGATACGAGCCATAATCAGTTTACTGGTATTTATTTCTTGGTTTCGTTTATTAACAATTGCGTCAAGTTCAGCAACGGCTTTTTGCAGAAAGGGAGATATTTCATAAACCTCTATACCACCTGATCGACTAGCATTATCTTTTACCATTTTGGCAGATCGACCAAATTTAAAGGTTTTTCTTTCAGGCAGTACAGAGCCTTTCTTTCGCTTATAATAAACTCTTAAAATATCGCGAGTTTTTCCATCTTGCCTCAATAAATAATGCGTAATGTCTTGTGTACGACTAATACCCATTTCATTTAAAGTTGGAAATTCATTCATTATTATTACCTTTGTGTGAGTCTTTCACGAATCGGGGATTAATAAAAATTTCACTCATCAATAGATTTATTCAAGGAACCTCTGAATAACCTAGCTGAGTTCTGGCAACGCCAAGTTTTCAAGTTCGAGACATTGATTTTAAGCATAGTCATTCTATGGTTCAAATCAATAACGAAGAAATTGGGAACTTGGCTAAGCCCCACAGGGTGAGCTTACAAGGCATCAATTTCGTTGTTGTGATTTTTTGTGAAGGGAGCCGACCATTCTCAAAAAATACGCCTAGGACTTGACGCCTTGCAAACTCACAGAACTCAACTAGGTTGTTCAGAGGCTCCTTAAAGATATTTCTATATTAAAAAATTAAAGTTCTAAAAATAAACTTGCAGGATCTTCCAGTAATTCTTTAACCTTAACTAAAAAACTTACCGCGGTTTTCCCATCAATTAAACGATGGTCATATGATAAGGCTAAATACATCATGGGACGAATCACAACCTCGCCATTTACTGCTACTGGGCGTTGCTGAATACTGTGCATACCTAAAATAGCACTTTGTGGTGGATTAATAATAGGGGTTGATAGCATTGAACCAAATACACCACCATTGGTGATTGAAAATGTTCCACCTAATAACTCGTCTATTTCCAAGTGACCACTACGTGCGCGACCCGCAAAATCTGCTATTGATTTTTCTATTTCTGCATTTCCTAAACTATCCGTACCACGTAATATCGGTACAACTAAACCACGGTCCGATGAAACGGCAATACCAATATCATAAAACCCCTGATAAACAATATCATCACCATCAATCCGCGCATTAACCTCAGGGAAACGCTTTAGTGCTTCGGTCGTCGCCTTTATAAAAAAGGACATAAATCCAAGTTTAACACCATGTGCTTGCTGGAAGCGCTCTTGATACTTTTTACGTAGACGTGACACTTCGCTTAAGTCCACTTCATTAAACGTCGTTAAAATGGCAGCTGTTTGTTGAGCTTCAACAAGCCTTTCTGCGATGCGGGCACGTAACCGCGTCATTGGAACACGGCGCTCTTCCCTATCTACCAATACCTTATTTGTTCGATCTGTTGAGGTATTTTTATTTTCAAGCTCTGTTTCAATAATTTTCAGATGTTTTTCTACATCATCTTTTAGAATACGACCATGCTTACCTGTCGCTTCTAGCTTACTGGTGTCAATATTATTATCAACAATACTTTTTCTCACAGATGGGCTAGCAGAGAGTGTTGATGTTGTATTTTTATCATTAGTCGTAGCCTCACCTGTAGATAACGATTTTACTGCTGAATCATCGATAATCCCCAATAAATCATTAGCTAAAACAGTATCACCTACGGATACTTTAAGTGCTTGTATAATACCAGATTTTGGCGCAGGCACTTCTAAAACAACTTTGTCTGTTTCTAGCTCTAAGATAATATCTTCTGCGTTGACAAAATCTCCTTGTTTTACAGTCCATGCCGCTATGCTGGCATCGTTTACTGATTCTGGTAGCTGAGGTACACGTATTTCAATGCTCATTATTTTTTCTCTTTTATTATGTCAGGGTTTTGCATGTTTACAATTAAGCCCAATGCTTCTAAAACTAAATCCATTTGCTGCTTGTCATGTACTTTATGTGAGCCAACAGCTGGTGCTGCTGCAGCTGGCCTACTCACACACATAACACGGTACTGATCTTCATATAATCTAAAGCGATGTTTGGTACTATCCCATGCACCTTGGTTTCTCGGTTCTTCCTGACACCATATTAGCTCTTTTAAATTTGGATAGGTCAGTAAAATCGACTTTAATAACTTTGCCGGAAAAGGGTAAAGTTGTTCAATCCGAATTAAAGCAATATTACTGAGTTCATCCTCATTCGATTTTTTTAACAGGTCGTAATAAACTTTACCACTACACAACACCACACGACTTATTCTCCCTTTTGACCTGAGTGAGCGAATATCGTCAATGATAGTCTTAAATGAGCCTTCCGTTAATTCTTCTAACGTGCTTACAGCCTCTGGTTTTCGTAACAAACTCTTCGGAGTCATTACAATTAATGGGCGACGATAGGGGCGAATCATTTGTCGCCGTAGCATATGAAAGGTTTGCGCTGGAGTACTGGGTACGCAAACTTGCATATTTTTTTCTGCACACAGTTGCAAATATCGTTCCAGCCGAGCCGAGGAATGTTCTGCCCCCATACCTTCATAACCATGCGGTAAAAACAACGTCAAACCACATAAGCGCCCCCACTTTTGTTCGCCAGAACTTATAAACTGATCTATCACAACCTGTGCACCATTGGCAAAATCACCAAATTGAGCTTCCCATATTACTAATGTATTAGGTGATGAGGTCGCATAGCCATACTCAAACGCTAACACCGCCTCCTCAGATAAAACTGAGTCAATAACATTAAAGGAACCCTGTTTTTCAGCCACATGCTTTAACGGTATCCATGCTTGACGTTTTACTTGGTTATGCAATACCGCATGACGGTGTGAGAAAGTGCCTCGTCCACTATCCTGACCACTTAATCTGACATTAAACCCTTCTGATAACAAGGTTGCATAGGCCAGGTTTTCTGCAAAACCCCAGTCTGACGGGCGTTCCCCCTGCGCCATCTGATTACGTTGCTCGAGAATTTTAGCAACACGCTTATGCACTACAAAGTTACTATCAGGGATGGTATGACAACGCGTTACAATTTGTTGTAGTTGTCCTTTATTGAAGCCCGTCTCTGCTTTAGTTGTCCAATCTCTACCTTTAAAAATATCCCAGTTCACTCTAAAATGCTCGGGTACACTGCTAAAGTCTAAGGTATCAACTGCTGGTAAGCCTTGTGACAAACGTTCTTTAAAGACTTCGATTCGCTCTCGTGTCTCATTTTCTGAAATCACACCTTCTTTTTCTAATTTATCGGCATACAACTCTCGTGTGGTTTTTTTATTACGAATAGCTGTATACATCAAGGGTTGTGTCATTGCAGGCTCATCCGCTTCATTATGTCCGTGACGCCGATAACAAACCAAGTCAATGACAACATCTTTTTTAAAACGCAAGCGATAATCTAAGGCAAACTGAGCTGCAAATACGACGGCTTCAGGGTCATCACCATTTACATGTAAAATTAATGCATTGACCATTTTTGCCACATCAGTGGGATAAAATGTACTCCGGCTATCAATTTGCGTACTAGTGGTAAAACCAATTTGATTATTAATCACAATATGTACCGTACCATGGGTGCGATAACCACGCGTTTGCGCCATATTGAAGGCTTCCATAACCACACCCTGACCCGCAAATGCGGCATCACCATGTATGGCAACACCGATAACTTGCCCACCTTGATCATCACGACGATCCTGTCTTGCGCGAACCGAACCACTCGCAACTGGTGCAACAATTTCTAGGTGCGATGGGTTAAAGGCTAAATGTAAATGCATTGGGTCTTGGCTGGTCTGAATACTGCAAGAAAAGCCTTTATGGTATTTTACATCGCCCGCGAGTAAGTCATAGGAGCTATCATCGGTATTCGTGTCCTCAAATTCTTTAAACAGAGATTCGGGGGACTTTCCCATAATATTGATCAGTACATTCAAACGCCCACGATGAGCCATTGCCAATATCATTTCGCGCGTTTTTTGGCTGCCTGAGTGATGGATAATCTCTTGTAAAAGAGGAATAAGACTTTCTCCTCCCTCTAAAGAGAAGCGTTTTTGCCCAACATACTTGGTATGTAAATAGCGTTCTAAAGTCTCAGCAGCTGTTAAATCATCTAACAACTTACTTTTCTTTTTATTATCAAAGTCAGGTCTTGCCATGGTTGGCTCTAGACGACTTTGAATCCAGCCCTTCTCCTCAGTAGACATGATATGCATGTATTCAATACCAATACTTTCAGTATAAGTACTACGTAAAGCACGATATATATTCTCAAGTGTAGGTGGAGCAGAGAGTTGGAAATTACCCGGGTCAAACCATTTATTTTTATCAACTTGATCAAGCTCATAATACTGTAAAGAGAGCTCTGGCAAACTTGGTATTACCACTTTTTCATTTAGCGGATTGGTATCTGCCACTAAATGACCAATGGTACGAAATGCATCAATCATTTGAAACAAGTGAACCTGTTGCCTTTCTGTTTCTAAAACCTCTGCTGAAGCATCGGGTCGTTTATGCGATGTAGCATTATGCAATTTATTCGTACGAAACTGATCACGTAGTGCGCTATGTGTTTCTCCTCGCTTAAAAGCAGCAGAAGTTGGCACCTCAGAAAAATAACGCTGCCAGTTCTCTGTTACTGAATTCGGGTCACTTTGATAGGCTTCAAACAGTACTTCCAAATAAGCTGCATTTTCACCATCCAGCATAGTCTCTTGCACATTTCCCAACGTATTCCCTTTATTATTTTTATCTAACTTTTGTTTCATCTTAACATCCAGTAATGAGGTAACCCTCTTAAAAAGACTTTTAGTTTGCTTATGAAGTTATGTCAAGCATGATAAGAAAATAAACTACAATGTTGGCGTTATATCCTCTGGTTTTTTGGCTAAGCCCGCAGGGCGAGCTTACAAGGTATCAAGTCCTAGCAAGGATTTCTTATAATCAACACCAGTAGCAAGGTGAAGCGTCCTTCTCATCACAAAAAATACAACAACGGGATTGATGCCTTGTAAGTTTGCTCCTATTATTAGCTTGAGAGCTTTAGCCAAAACTCAACTATATTTACAACTAATTACTCTATTTATTAATAGCATTATCATTAAAACACGAGTAACATCCACTAAAAATGTCGCGTTTTGTATTTAACTGCTTTTAACTTCTTATAATAATACAAAAAATGATAATTGCTTATTTTTTAAACACTAAGGTAATTATGGCTAAATTACTCCTTTTAAATGGTCCAAACCTTAACCTTTTAGGTCGTAGAGAACCTGAAATTTATGGTTCTAATACATTGGATGATATTGCTCGAAATTTATCATTGCTGGCACAAAAACAACAGCACCAGCTCAGTCATTTCCAAAGCAATTCAGAATCTGAATTAATAAATCGTATTCATCAAGCTGCGACAGAAAACATTTCATTTATTCTTTTCAACCCTGCCGCATATACCCATACCAGTGTTGCTTTACGCGATGCATTGTTGGGTACAAAAATCCCTTTTATTGAAATACATCTTTCCAATGTACATCAAAGAGAAGAGTTTAGACAACACTCGTTCTTCTCGGATATTGCCGTTGGTAGCATCGTTGGTTTTGGCGCACAAGGCTACGAACTAGCCCTAACAGCAGCCATAACTAATTTGAATTCTTAATTTAGTTACAATTTTATAAGCACACAGAGCAGAGAGTAATTATTATGGACGTTCGAAAAATCAAAAAACTCATAGAGCTGATTCAAGCCAGTGATATTGCAGAATTAGAAATAGTTGAAGGTGAGGAGTCAGTACGTATTTCACGAAATAGCCCTGCGCCTGTCGCAGCAACACCTGTTGTTGCACCTCCTATTCAAGCTGCGGTAGCAGCACCTGCGACAACGGCAGGAAATGATTTAGGCTTAACTTCACCACCTGTAGCAGAAGGCCCTGCCGGCGAAACAATTGACTCTCCAATGGTTGGCACATTTTATGAAGCAGCCTCACCTACATCAGCTCCTTTTGTGGCTGTTGGTCAATCTGTATCTGTAGGCGATACACTGTGTATTATCGAAGCCATGAAAATGCTAAACCAAATTGAGTCGGAGAAATCCGGTATTATTAAAGAAATACTAGTTGAAAATGAACAACCTGTTGAATTTGGTCAACCTCTATTTGTTATTGAATGATCTCTGTAAATAATAAACAAAGTCATTAATTAACAAAATGGATCTAAATGATGAAAATTAAAAAAGTACTAATCGCAAATCGGGGTGAAATTGCCTTGCGCATTTTACGTGCCTGCCATGAGCTTGATATTAAAACCGTTGCAGTGCATTCAACGGCTGACCGTGATTTAAAACACGTCCGTCTGGCAGACGAATCTGTCTGTATTGGACCTGCATCTTCGCTAGAAAGCTATTTAAACATTCCCGCTATTATTAGTGCCGCAGAAGTAACTGACGCTGATGCAATTCACCCAGGATACGGCTTTCTATCAGAGAATGCCGATTTTGCTGAAAGAGTCGAATCAAGTGGTTTCATTTTTATTGGCCCAAGGGCCGAAACTATCCGTGTCATGGGCGATAAGATATCGGCTAAAGCGGCAATGGAGAAATCAGGTGTTCCCTGTGTACCTGGCTCTGGTGGTGCTATTCCAGATGATCCAAAGATACAATTTCAAATGGCTGAGGATATCGGTTACCCAGTTATGGTTAAGGCAACTGGAGGCGGTGGTGGACGAGGCATGCGTGTTGTGCATGATAAATCTGATCTACTCGAATCCATTGTTTTAACCAAAACAGAAGCAGGTCAAGCCTTTAATAATAATGTCGTTTTTATGGAGAAATTTCTAGAGAAGCCACGTCATATTGAGTTTCAAGTATTAGCAGATGAACACGGTAATGCAATTCACCTGTGTGAGCGAGATTGCTCCATGCAACGCCGAAATCAAAAGGTTGTTGAAGAGGCTCCAGCACCTGGTATCACCGAAGAAAAGCGCAAAGAAATAGGTGACTCTGTTGCTAAAGCCTGTGTTGATATTGGCTATCGTGGCGCAGGTACTTTTGAATTTTTATACGAAAACGGTGAGTTTTACTTCATTGAAATGAATACTCGGCTACAAGTAGAGCACCCAGTAACAGAGTTAATCACCGGTGTCGATTTAGTCAAGCAACAACTCCTAATTGCTTCAGGTGAAAAATTGACACTAAAATCGAATATGCGTCCCAGAGGTCATGCTATAGAATGCCGTATTAATGCTGAAGATTCTGAAACCTTTATTCCTTCGCCCGGTAAAGTTGAACGTTTTCATATGCCTGGGGGATTAGGTGTACGAGTGGATTCGCACATCTACGGTGGCTATACCGTACCGCCTCATTATGACTCTATGATTGGAAAACTTATTGTTCATGCTGAGGATCGTGATACCGCTATAAAACGTATGCGAGTAGCGCTTTCTGAAATGGTCATAGAAGGAATAAAAACTAACATTTCGTTACAGCGGCGCATTATGGACGATACTGCGTTTATTGCAGGTGGCGCAGGCATAGACTATTTAGAAAAGAAATTAGGCTTATAAATAGCCAACCTTTGGTAACTATAAATGTCTGAAAAATCATGGCTACAATTAATTTGCAGTGCTTCAAATAAGCACCACGAATCAATTGAGGCAGAAATGGAGTCTACTGGAGCCATTTCCATCACCTGGCAAGATGCAGAAGATGAACCCGTCTTAGAGCCATTGCCAGGAGAGACCCCGCTATGGAGAAATTTAATAATTACAGCACTATTCGAATCAGACATTAATTTATCAACACTCACTCAAACACTAATTAACAACCAATCAAATTGGGAAATTAGTAGCGTAGATACTGAGGTTGTTAAAAATCAAGACTGGGAGCGCGTATGGATGAAAGACTTTCACCCAATGTGCTTTGGTGAAAACTTATGGATAGTTCCCAGCACTACAGATTTACTTGATGTAAAAAAGTTACAAAATAACTCACCCAACCCTACCTCTATAATTCTAGACCCTGGCCTCGCTTTTGGTACAGGCACGCACCCAACTACAGCACTCTGCCTAGAATGGCTTGATAAAAACCCGCCAAAAGATTTAACTGTTGTCGATTATGGCTGTGGTAGCGGCATTTTAGCGGTAGCAGCGGCTAAGTTAGGAGCTAAACATATCATTGCAACAGATATAGACCCTCAAGCACTCACTGCAACAAAAGAAAATATGCGTCGCAATCAAATAACCTCAGATAAAATCCCCTGCTATTTACCAGGAGATTGTCCAGAAGACACTGTGGATATCGTACTTGCAAATATTTTATGTGGCCCACTACAAGAGCTTTACCCGCGCTTAAGTTCTTATGTAAAACCTGGTGGTCATATTGTAATATCCGGTTTACTAACGACACAAAAAGAAGATATTATAAAAACCTACTCGGCTGATTTTTCTAATTTCAAAGTCAAACAACTTGATGACTGGATAAGAATTAGCGCAACAAAAAATACAAATTAACTATGTACACCCAATGTAATCACTGTAAAGCCATCTTTCACATCGACATGAAGGAAGTTACAAGTTCAAAAGGATTACTCCGATGCGGGGAATGCCTTAATACATTTAATGCCGTTGAATCCTTATCAACTGCGATACCAGAAAAATTTCAAAACGCTAACGCTCAATATTCTGATAAAGAAAAAGCATACATCAACAGCATGGATGATTGGCAGTCTGCTAAAACACAAAGTAATCAGCAAAAACTTAACCGAGCTTCTACTTTAAAAGAACCAAGCACACTTAGCAGTAAGCGTATTGATAATACCAAAACAACTAACTTATTTTTAGTTAGTCTTTTTTTGTTAACTTTTTTACTCGCTGCTCAGGTGCTCTATCACAATCCTACACTATACTCAAATAATGTCCCGATACGACTTCCTGAACAAGTTGAAATGCTAAATTATAATGTGTTTACTCATCCCAATGAGTCAGGTGTTTTGCTTATATCTGGCAGCCTGCAAAATATGGCTAAACATGCGCAACCTTACCCAAGTTTAGAAGTTTCATTAACTGATGCGCAATCCAATCTTGTTGCTTTTAGTCGTTTCTACCCTAAAGAATATTTAAGCAGTAACACCCTAACTAACACATCCTTATTACCAACTGAGACACCCATAAGCATACGTCTTAAAATAAAAGACCCCGGAAATGCAGCAACACAATTCAAGTTTAGTTTTAAGTAGCGATAGTTTATAAATTATGTGCTTAAAGATAGGCCCATACTCATTATCTAGCCGGATATTGCTAGCGCCTATGGCAGGTATTACCGATGCTCCTTATCGCCAGCTGTGTCATCAATTTGGTGCCGGCCTAACACCTGCTGAAATGATTACCTCCGACCCAAGTCTACGCAATTCTAAAAAAACCCAGCAACGTTTATTGCAAAATACCGACCAATCACCACGCTGTGTACAAATTGTCGGTACAGAGCCCGACAAAATGGCACAAGCTGCAGAGTTTAATGCAAAGTTAGGCGCAGATATTATTGACATTAATATGGGCTGCCCTGCCAAAAAAGTCTGCAATAAACTAGCAGGATCAGCTTTAATGCAAGACCCTAGTCTCGTAAAAAAAATATTGACTGAGGTAGTAAAAGCAGTAGATATACCAGTAACTCTTAAAATGAGAACCGGCTGGGCAAGCAATAAAAAGAACGCAAAACAAATTGCTAAAATTGCAGAAGATGCAGGAATTACCAGTATTGCTATCCATGGACGAACTCGAAACCAAGCTTATACAGGATATGCTGAATACGAAACGGTACGCCAAGTAAAACAATCCGTGGCTATCCCAGTTATTGCCAATGGCGATATTTCTAGCCCGGAAGATGCACAATTCATTTTAAACTATACTCAGGTAGATGCCCTGATGTTAGGCAGAATTACTCAAGGGCAGCCATGGATTTTTCAAGCATTTAATCAACAATACAGCACAAGTACCAAGGTAAAAAACCACGTAAAACCAATTACCTACAAAACCAAAAAAAATACGATTTTGACACATATAAGTGCCATTCATCGCCACTATGGCACAGATCAAGGAGTTCGCATTGCACGAAAACACATAGGTTGGTATTTATTCAAGCTAGTCGGTCACAAGCCGAATTTATTAAAAAGATTGAAGCAGGAAATTTTCAAAATATCTGATGCTGATTTGCAACATCACTATTTAAAAAATTGCTTACATAATCTTGAATATACGCTTAGTGACTCAAAGGATTATTATAGTAGCTATGAATAAGGATATTACAAACATGAACCAACCTATGCACACTCTACCTATTACTTCACCTGATGGTTACTCACTAGCAGAAACTACCCGAAAAACGGTTAGAGAATACTTGAAGCTACTTGGCAATCAAGATGCAACATACCTTTATCGCCAAATCATTGATGAAGTTGAGCGCCCTTTACTGGAAGAACTGATGGATCATACAAATGGAAATCAGTCTCGTACTGCGGCGTGCTTAGGTATTAATCGAGCTACTTTAAGATCAAAGCTAAAACGTCATTCTATTATTTAGCGAGCTTCCCATCTGAGTCTTTTTTCAGATGGTGAACTCGATTATGTCGGCGTCCCTTTGCCGACGTTGTGCCGTAAAGTATTATCTAACGTTACACTCTCTACAACGTAATCCCATCTGAGTCTTAATTCAGATGGTGAACTCGACAGCTATCGCTTAATAATTGAGCAGTCCATTCAAAACAGACTGAATGGCTAGCTCACTAAATTATGTCGGCATCTTCTTGTCGACATTCCGTAACAGTTTTCCTGACCAACTAACTAAAGTCGTTTAGCTCTTAGGGAGCCTTGAAATTTTGTTTAATCAACCTATAGCACTTCGGCTTGATAAAAATACGTTGCTCCTACCAACATCGGCACTTCCTTCGGAAGGTGCAGCGATGTACTTTTCGGCTCCTAGGGAGCCTTGAAAAGCATAGCCCTTTTCCTAAATAAAATTTATACTCTTTGAATTATTCTCAAAAGCAAAACTCAAAGATGAATCCTGACTTAAAAAAGCTCCAACCCTATCCCTTCCAGAAAATATCAACGTTACTTGATGGCATAACCCCAGTCGATAAACCTATGTTATCACTAGCTATTGGTGAACCGAAACACCCTACACCACAAATTATTCTCGATGCCTTACAAAGTAACCTAGCTGGGTTTTCAAATTACCCATTAACAAAGGGTAATGATGAGCTAAGAGAAGTCATTAGCGATTGGCTTACGCGTCGATTCAAATTGCCTCAGGGCAGTTTAAATCCACATAAACATGTGCTACCTGTTAATGGGACGCGTGAGGCGCTATTTGCTTTTGCACAGGCTATCATTAATAAAGAAGTCACCTCACCTAAAATACTCATGCCTAACCCATTTTACCAAATTTATGAGGGAGCTACTTTTTTATCGGGTGCTGAACCCGTCTATATCCCATGTACGAAAGAGCTTAACTTTAATCCTGATTTTGATTCTATTAGTGATGAAATATGGGATGACTGTCAATTACTCTATCTTTGTAGCCCAGGTAATCCAACCGGTGCTGTTGTTAATGAAGCACAGATTAAAAATCTTTTACGTCTTGCCGAAAAGCATGACTTTATCATTGCCAGTGATGAGTGCTATTCTGAAATCTACTTTGATGAAGATAAACCTCCAATTGGGCTTTTAGAAGTTGCTGCTAAAATTGGTAACACCGAATTTAAACGCTGTGTGGTTTTTCATAGTTTATCAAAGCGTTCAAATGCACCAGGCTTACGCTCTGGTTTTGTAGCTGGTGATGCGCAAATTTTAGAACAGTTTTTACTCTACCGTACTTATCATGGCTGTGCGATGTCACCACCCATTCAAGCTGCCAGTATTGCAGCATGGAATGATGAGGTGCATGTATTGGCTAACCGCGATGAATATCGAAAGAAATTCGATGCTGTCTTAGAGATTCTTTCCCCAATCATGGATGTACAAAAACCCGATGCCAGTTTTTATCTTTGGGCTGGACTAAAAGCTGGTAGTACTATTGATGATGAAATTTTTACCCAAGAAATCTATGCGCAGCAACATTTAAAAGTAGTTCCCGGTAGTTATTTATCACGCGATGTTAATGGTGTTAATCCTGGAAGAAACCGAATTAGATTGGCCTTAGTTGCTACTTTAGATGAATGCATTGAAAGCGCAGAAAGGATTGCAGAATATCTAAATAAACAATATTTAGATATTACCTGAATCAGTGACTTCACTACGGCACAGTACGCAAGCTATTGATTCATCCTTTATCGCATTCGGTTTCAAAAATGCCCGATTAAGGAATCTCTGAACAACCTAGCTAAGCCCCGTAGGGCAAGCTTACAAGGCATCAATTCCCTTGTTGTTATTTTTTGTGAAGGGACCAACCATTCTCAAAAAATACGCCTAGGACTTGATACCTTGTAAATTCGCAGAACCCAGCTAGGTTATTCAGAGGTTCCTTAACCTAAGGGTGAGGCTAAGATTTTTTAAAATCCCGTGCTAAACCAATATCTTATGCCCTGTTATCCGCATTGAAGCCACGGTTCAAGTATTAGCTAAAAAAAAAGCCCAGTCCTAGTTTTTAGGATTGGGCTTTGACGTTAATGTGCGAAAAAACTTAAACTTCTTCTTTTACAACTGCCTTTTGACTTTTAAAATCCAAACTTAGTTTATCGTCTTTTTCTGTCACGCGAACAGTACCACCACCTTTACTAAGCTTGCCAAAGAGTAATTCATCAGCCAGTTCTTTCTTGAGTTTTTCTTGTATCAAACGTTCCATAGGACGTGCTCCCATGATGGGGTCGTAACCTGCTTTAGCTAACCAACGCTTGGCCTTATCATCAACGATTAGTGTTACGTCTTTCTCATTTAGCTGTGCTTCAAGTCGAATTAAGAACTTATCCACGATAGAGATAATGACAGTCTCATCCAATGGCTTGAATTGAATCACACCATCAAGACGGTTTCTAAATTCTGGAGTAAAGACTTTTTCAATCGCCTTCATGGTATCCAGTGAATGATCCTGTTTAGTGAAGCCCATTGAGCTACGGCTAATATTTTCTGCACCGGCGTTACTGGTCATAACTAAAATGATATTTCTAAAGTCTACTTTGCGTCCGGTACTATCCGTTAAACTACCATTATCCATAACTTGTAATAATAAATTAAAAACATCAGGATGTGCTTTTTCAATTTCATCCAGTAGTAAAACAGCATGTGGTGTTTTGTTAACTGCGTCTGTTAATAAACCGCCATCATCAAATCCAACATAACCCGGTGGCGCACCAATGAGGCGTGAAACAGTATGGCGCTCCATATACTCAGACATATCAAAACGAATTAGCTCAACACCTAGATTTTCAGCAAGCTGGTTCGTGACTTCAGTTTTACCGACACCTGTAGGCCCAGCGAATACAAACGAACCTACCGGTTTGTGATCATCACGTAGACCAGAACGTGCCATTTTAACAGCCGTAACTAACTGATCAATCGCCATATCTTGCCCAAAGACTACACGCTTCAAGTTAAGGTCAAGATTACGTAAAACTTCCATATCGGTACTTGAAACTGTCTTAGGTGGAATACGTGCAATTTTGGCAACAATTGCTTCAACATCGCTTACCGTGATCTTTTTCTTGCGACCTTTTTTTGGTTGAAGTTGACGATTTGCACCTGCCTCGTCAATCACATCAATGGCTTTATCAGGTAAGAAACGATCTGTAATATATCGTTCTGCAAGACGTGCTGCTGTTTCTAGTGCAGGCATGGTATAAGTTACTCCATGATGCTCTTCAAAGCGCGACTTTAAACCTTTAAGGATTTTAATAGTATCGTTAACGCTAGGCTCTTTAATATCAATTTTCTGAAAACGACGTGCCAAGGCGCGTTCTTTTTCAAAGATACTGTGATACTCCTGAAAAGTGGTTGAACCGATACATTTTAACTCACCTGTTGCTAACATCGGCTTTAATAAGTTCGAAGCATCCATGGTGCCACCTGAGGTTGCACCTGCACCAATCATAATGTGAATTTCATCAATAAAGAGCACTGCATTATCTTGCTGCTTTATTTGATTAAGCACACCTTTTAAACGTTTTTCAAAGTCACCACGGTATTTCGTACCCGCAACTAATGCGCCGAGGTCCAATGAGTAAATAATAGAGTCTTGTAATACTTCAGGAACTTCTTTATCGACGATGCGTTTAGCTAAACCTTCTGCAATCGCAGTTTTACCCACACCGGACTCACCCACTAAGAGTGGGTTGTTTTTTCGACGACGACATAATACTTGTACTGTGCGTTCGACTTCTTCTTCCCGGCCAATTAACGGATCAATTTTACCATTAATGGCTGCTTCATTAAGGTTTGTTGAGAATTGTTCGAGTGGAGAAAGCTTGGCTTCGCCTTCTTCCCCGCCTTCTTCATTACTAATATCTTCACCATTTTCCTGTTGTTCTTCTAATGAAAAGTCAGATAAAAGTGCTTCATCTTTATGAATATCATGGGAGACATAGTTGACTAAATCTAAGCGTGACATATCTTGTTTACCAAGATAGTAAACAGCATGGGATTCTGGTTCGCCATAAATAGCAACAAGTATATTCTCACCTGTTACCTCTCCTTTACCCGTAGCTTGTACATGGTAGACAGCACGTTGTATCACACGTTGAAAACCTAAAGTAGGCTGTGTTTCACGCTGGTCGTTTTCTGTAAGTAGAGGGGTATTTTCTTCTATGTAAGCACTTAGGTCATTCTGTAGTAGTTTAATATCAACACCACAGGCACGTAATGCTTTACCTGCTGATGGGTTGCTCGTCATGGAGAGTAATAAATGCTCTACAGTAACAAACTCATGTTGCCTGTCTCGTGCATCACGAAATAGCTTATTGATTGAAAATTCAACTTCTGTACTTAACATTATTTTTCTCCTAGATTTCTTACTAGTTGTTGCCCTTTTGCCCTAATTGGTAGCGTTCTGAGGCCGTTAATAATGAACTTATCACGAGAAACACCGTTTAAAATTTTCATTCTTGCTCCATGGTACACAATAGAGGGTGTTCGTTTTCTCGGGCAAATTCATTCACCATAACGACTTTTGTTTCTGCAATATCTTTTGAGAAAATACCGCAGACACCTTTACCTTTCTCATGTACATTCAACATAATGCGGGTGGCAGTTTCTTCATCAAGATTGAAAAACAGATTTAAAATCTCGACGACAAACTCCATTGGTGTAAAGTCATCATTAATCAGTATAACTTTATAGCGTTTTGGCTCTTCTACATCTGGGCGGGATTCTTGCACCATCAAGTCAGAATCATGGTCAAATTCTTCACCTGAGTGGTTTTTAACTACTTTGTTATTTGCTGACATTAAATTTCTCATCATATTTTCATTAAACGTGTTCATTATTCTTAAGCCTCTACTTCAGTATATCAGTATGTATCCCTTATGGAGCCCCTGATCAAGTCCAATTATTTTTAGCTTGCCAAATCTGCCGATATTTTCCACGAAGATCGGCGCAATAGAGTGACTCTTACGACTCACTTCATGAAAAATAGCGACAGATTTTTCTGCGGTAAATTCTAATCGACTTAATCAGGTTCTCCTTATGAGACCTTTGCACGAGTCGGTTAGCGAAAGAAACGGCTAAAGCTCTAATAATCGAATTACCTGCTTAAACAGCAAGCGGTAAGCTCGCTAAATCGGGTAAAATCCCACTGATTGAGGCGGAAAACTTGTTAATAGCGGGTTATCAGCAAGTTTTCCAACAAAAAATCAGTGGGATTTCAACTATGTTTACTCGTCATCCTATTCATGCAAAGGTCTCTTTATAAATGAGAAATCATTTCATCACCAAAATCAGAACTACTGAGTTCTACAGCATTATCCATTTTAGTCGAAAAATCAAATGTCACTTTTTTAGCTTTAATCGCACCGGCAAGGGATTTAACCACTAGGTCTGCCGCCTCTACCCAACCGATATGCCGCAGCATCATTTCAGCCGATAATATCATTGAACCTGGATTCGCTTTATTTAACCCTGCAATAGGTGGTGCTGTACCATGGGTAGCTTCAAACAAGGCAATGGTGTCAGACATATTAGCCCCCGGAGCAATACCAATACCACCAACTTGTGCCGCTAAAGCATCAGACACATAATCACCGTTTAAGTTTAATGTAGCGATCACGTCGTAACCTTCTGGGTAAAGTAAGATATTTTGTAAAAATGCATCGGCAATATTATCTTTAATCGTTATTTGTTTGCCTGTTTTTGGATTTTTAAAGCTCATCCAAGGCCCGCCATCTAACTCTGTTGCGCCAAATTCATTCTGTGCTAAATCATACGCCCATTGTTTAAAGCCACCTTCAGTGAACTTCATAATATTTCCTTTGTGGACAATGGTTAAACTCGATTTATCATTATCTATCGTGTATTGCAGTGCTTTACGCACCAAACGTTCTGTACCTTCTTTAGATACGGGTTTAATACCGATACCAGATGTTTCAGGAAAGCGAATTTTAGTAACACCCATTTCATCCTGCAAAAAATTAATTAATCTTTTAGCATCTGCAGAGCCACTCTCCCATTCAATACCGGCATAAATATCTTCTGAGTTTTCACGAAAAATAACCATCTCGGTTTTTTCTGGTGCTCTTAAGGGGCTAGGTGTACCTTCATAATAACGAATTGGGCGTAAGCAGGTATACAAATCTAACTCTTGGCGCAGAGCTACATTAAGTGAGCGCATACCACCACCCACAGGCGTGGTTAACGGGCCTTTGATTGATACCACGTAATCCTTAATCACATCCATGGTTTCATCGGGCATCCACACATCATCGCTATACACTTGAGTAGCTTTTTCACCCGCGTAAATTTCCATCCAGTGAATTTTTTTAGACTCAGCGTAAGCAGATTTAACCGCTGCATCAATGACGCGAATCATCACAGGTGTAACATCCACGCCAATACCATCTCCCTCAATAAAGGGAATAATTACTTGATTAGGCACATTCAAAGTGAAATCTTTATTGGTTGTAATTTTTTTGCCGTTAACGGGTATTTTAATATGTTGATAAGTCATAAGTGAGTTTGTTTCAGAATGAGAATGAGAATGAGAATAATAAATAAAAGAATGGGGACATTTAAATACAAAACAAGATACTCAAAACAAGTGTTAGTTTTTTCTAAAAACCTGTAAAATCTCGCGCACCATTTAATCCATAGTATCGGGAAACCTATGAAATACCACGTTTACGGCATCGGCAACGCACTTGTTGATAAAGAGTTTGAAGTCACTGAAGCATTTTTTAAAGAAAAAGGTATCGAGAAAGGATTGATGACCTTGATCGAGAAAGACCAACTTCATACCCTACTTGCAGGCTTAAATAAAACCTTTGGGTTAAAGAAACGTGCCGGTGGTGGATCAGCTGCCAACAGCATTGTTGCAGCGAGTCAATTTGGCGCTAAAACTTTTTATGCCTGCAAAGTTGCTGATGATGAAACGGGTGATTTCTATATGAAAGATCTTGCCGAAGCGGGTGTAGAAACGAAGCTCGATCAAGTAAAGGGTGACGGCGTCACTGGCGAATGCTTAGTCATGGTTACAGAAGATGCTGAGCGCACCATGAATACCTACCTCGGCATTACTTCTGATTTTTCTGAATCTGACCTACATCTTAATGAATTAAAAAATTCTGAATATTTATACATTGAAGGCTATTTAGTCACTTCAGATGTTTCTCGTAATGCTGCCATTGCTGCGCGTCAAATAGCCAAACAAAATGGTGTTAAGACAGCATTTACCTTTTCAGACCCCGCAATGGTGACTTATTTTAAAGATGGTGTTGCTGAAATTATTGGTGATGGCGTTGATGTGCTGTTTTGTAACGAAGAAGAAGCGCAAGTTTATACCGCCACAAATAATTTAGATGATGCAATTATTGCGCTTCAAAAAATTGCCGATAAAGTCATTGTTACTCTAGGCAGTAAAGGCGCTAAAGTTATTACGGGTGATAAACACGTTGATATTGAAGTCAGTAAGGTTAAAGCGATTGATACCAATGGCGCGGGTGATATGTTTGCTGGCGCTTTTATGTACGCACTAACACACGGATTTAGTGATAGGGATGCAGGGCTTTTAGCCAGTGAAGCAGCTGCTAGAATTGTCGCGACTTTTGGCGCACGGCTTAAAAAGAGCACTCAACAAGAATTATTAGCGAAGTATATGACGAGTTAAGGTTGGCTATTCGAACCTCTGGATAACCTAGTACATCAACCAGTCCAAAGTGTCTGTATCAGCGTTTCTGTAATGTCTCGCTGAAGGTAATGGTTATTCCCTTAGCAAGTGGTGCAACGCAGAGGCGGGGCATTACAGAAGCGCCCAAAGGGTTGATTTGTAAGCGTCTAGGGCGTTGTTGCACTTCTTGTGAAGGGAACAACCATTCCCTGCAAAGTGCGCTTAGCCCTAGACGCTTACAAATCAACTGATATAGACACTTTAGACTGGTTGATGTACTAGCTGGGTTCTGGCATTGCCCCGCAGGGTGAGTGTACAAGTCATCAATTCCGTTGTTGTAGCTTTTTGTGAAGGGAGAGACCACTCTCAAAAATACGCCTAGGGCTTGATGCCTTGTAAACTCACAGAACACAACTAGGTTATATTCAGAGTTTCCTTAAAAAGGTGACACAGAAGATCTTTTCTTCAGTAGCTCGGTAACGAATCATATTTCAAAGTACCCCCCCCAGATATAAACGCTAACGAGAGTGCAAGACTTTGGTTTCATAGGATACTCGAAAAGAAATCGTTTCACCCGTAGGTTTAGTGAGCGCTACTGCAGTCAATTATGCTTTAGTGTAATCGAGTGCTTTTGGGATGCTCCATGGAATCAAAGGCTTATGCTATCATCTTGTTTCTATCTGGGGATTAGGGTACAAGTTTCTCAGCGATTCGTGTTGCCGTCACGGCTTCTGTCATAATACCTGCTTTTAAAATTTCATCCGTCGCAATAATACTAACTCGTTTCTTCGCGCGGGTGATACCTGTATAAACCAATTGTTTGGTTAACAGTGGCATAACTTCATGAGGAAGCACTAGCGTAACTTGATTAAACTCTGAGCCTTGGCTTTTATGTATAGTCATTGCCCACGTGGTTTCATGAACGGGCAACCTGATCGGTGCAAACGACTTATAACAATTTGCTTGGTTTTCCTGCACGTTACTGTTATCCGGAAAGTAGACATTTAATTGATTATCAACCAACAACGCAATGCCTGTATCACCATTAAACAGTCCTTTACTGTAGCTATTTTGAGTAATCATGACCGGTCTTCCATGGTACCACGATCCCGTACTTTTTGTATTCAGCATCCCTAGTTTTGCAATTTCTATTTCAACTCTATCACTCAGCCATTGGCTACCATTTAAGCCACGGCGCAACGCACATAAAATACGGTATTCATTAAACGCATCAAATATTTCATCAACGGTTGCATCAGGCTGCTTCAAGAGATCGAAATAATGTTGCCAAGGCTCAATGAGCAATTTAGGTATTTGCGGTGGATCTATGATAGTTGGGGTTAATAGGTTGCAATCAGTCAGATCATCACTAGCTAAGAGAGACAGTGAGAAATCAGCCTCATTATTATTAACTGCTTTAGCTAATTGTCCAATACCGCTGTGTTCTGAAAAACGCCAGTTTTTTTGTAAGGTAATAAGATGTTCTGTGCCTGCTAAACCATGACAAATGTCACTGAAAACAGAGCCTATTTCTACGGATGAGAGTTGGTCTTTATCGCCCACTAAAATTAAGGTTGCCGACACAGGAATAGCATCAAGCAATTTAGCCATCATCGCAATATCAATCATAGACGCTTCATCAATAATAACAACATCAGCGGGTAGCGGGTTATTTGAATGATGCTTAAACTGTGTATTATTAGGCTGATAACCTAAGAGCTTGTGCAAGGTACTGGCTTGTGTAGGCATATTCGCACTCAGCTCTTTGGGTAAGCCAAGTTTGTTTTGTGCATTTTTTAAAGAGTCTAGCAATCGAATAGCGGCCTTTCCGGTGGGCGCTGCCAGTAAAATGCGTAATTTTTTATCATAAGTAGCCCCCTCGTTTGTCTCGTTCTGATGTTGTACTTCTGCATGCTGTTCTTGTAACAAAGCCAGTATACGACTGACAGTGGTTGTTTTACCCGTACCTGGCCCGCCAGAAAGCACTAAAAAAGGTTGTTTTAATGTGAGTTCAGTGGCTTTTTGTTGCCAGTTTATTGATTCATTTTCCTTTAAATCACTCTTTGATTGCAGCTTAGTATCTTCGGCAAAATAATGAGTTAACCTCTTTTCTAGCCATTCTGGAATCGGCTTATCACTGATTAATCGACGCTTTGAAATATTATCCGCTAATTGTTGCTGATACGAAAAGTAACGGTTCAAATAAAGGTAATCGTTATCCAAAATTAATGGTTTGTAATCCCCTGTTACCCCTACCACATGTGTGTTTAACAACTCTGTTTTATCATCGGCTGAACACGCTATAAAAATCTGCCCTTCTCGGGTGTGTTTGCTGATCGCTAAAGTATGCTCTTTTAGTGTTTGATTGGTTTTGCCATTTTGTTGCTGGAGTAATTGTGCCAGTTGATAATCTAAGGCTTCGTAGTCATTATTGTTAGAATCAATGATTTCAGAATCAACAAGCTCAGGTGTTGAGTTATCGATTGACGGTGCCTGCATAAGATCTAAGCTGAGTTGTTCAGACATTTTCGAGTTCTCGTGTAAATAGACTATCGAGAGCATTTATCAATTCAAAAGACGGTTTATCAAAAAACACGCCATTTTTTAGCGCAACATCTTCTGTTTTGTCCTCACTCATGCCACGAATAAACAAATAATAAACACCACCGACATGTGACTCCCATGAGTAATCAGCTAATCTTTTTGCTAAATAGCGGTGTAAGGCGACGCTGTACAATAAGTATTGTAAATAATAATGCGAATCTGCCATCACTGACATTAAACTTTTAGGTTGATAGTCTAATAAGGCATTTGATTTGTAATCGGCCACGTAGTATTGATTTTCGTGCACAAAAATTAAATCAATAAAGCCTTTTAAATACCCTTTCACTTGATCAAATTTCAGCGTATTAACAGCCTCTCGTACGACTTGCCATTGTTCCGATTTTGGTAGATGCTGAAATAATATTTGTTTTAAATCCTCAAGTTCTAAATGCGCGAGCGGTAAATGAAACTCCATTTCATTTAAACGTGCTTTGTTAGCGAGCATTGCCAGCGAAAGGTCATCAGCCATCGTTGCTTTTAAGCTGTTACTCACTAATAGGTTTGCGGCAGGCAAATGCTTATCGGCATAGCCCCACTTGAGAAGGCTATTTAAAACCGTTTCTTGCTGTTGATCAAGTGAAGTGGTGAAGTCGATATTCTCATATACCTCATGCAAGGCGCTACCTGCAGTTGGTCCGCGAGGAAACTCATCATCACCTAACGGTGGTAGTTGCGCCTTACTAGTTTGCACGTTATGAGTCTGCGCATCATGATCGGGGATTTCTATTTGTACATCAGCAGTTGCATGTGCCCCTGCAGTTAAGCCACTAAAGCTGGTTATTTGTGCTTGCGGTTTAAGTGCTGCAGTAAAACTCTTGGCTATTAATGTTGCCTCTTTTTGTTGATCATTGAAAATAAGCTCAGCTTCATAAACTGGTAACGTTTCAACCGATATTTCATCATTTTTTGATAATTCAAGTAATGATTCTTGATAACTAGCTGTAAACGCCTTTTTTTCTTTTGCAGTTTTACCAACCAATAGACCTTTAGATAATAACCAACCCAATGCTGATTTATCTGGCTCGCCTTTAATCAATTCAGGAAAACAAACAATGGTACATTGGTATTTAGCACGAGTTAGCGCAACATAAAGCAAGCGCGCTTCTTCAGCATCCTCTTCCTCTTTTTTAATCAGTTTATGTTCATCAACGTCTCTGGAACCAATTTCAAGACAGGCTTGATTATTTTTATAGAAACTAAAAATACGTTCCTTGAAGTCAAATCTGTTAAGACCGACAAAAGGACAATAAACAATCGGATACTCTAGACCTTTAGATTTCCAAATTGTGACTATTTTGACTAATTTACTATCACTTTCGAGACGTAACTCTGATTCTTTTAAGGCAGAATTTTGTTGTTGATTTTCTAGCCAGCGTAGAACCTCTTCCATACTCAAAGCGTGTTGATCCACTGCGTGATGTATTAATTCAGAAAGTTGCAACAGATTAGTTAAACGTCGTTCTCCATCAGCAAATGATAATAACCTTTGGTGTAATGACAGCTTCTGCATAAAATCATTAAACATGGCTAAGAAGCCGTTTTCTTTCCAAAGGGTGTGCCACCCTTGGACTTGTGCTAGCTGTATTTCCCACTCTTCCGTATTTTCTTCAAAAGACATTAAACCATTTGCGCTAGTACCGATAATCTCCGTAACTAAAGCCCGCCGTACTTGGTCCTCTTGTTGTGGCTCTACAATAGCTTTTAATATGCGTAATAACTCTACTGCTTCAAAAGTCTCAAAAATGCTGTCTTTACTGCTTTGTACACTTGCAATATTGCGCGCAGTAAGTGCATCTTTAATCATCGTCCCTTGGCTATGTGAGCGTACTAAAATGGCAATATCACTGCCCACAAAACCCAGCGAACTATCATTTAAACGTGCCGCTATATCGCCAGCAACTGCTGCACTGATGATTTGCTTTACACCCTCCAAACCATTTACAGGAGATCCTTTCTCCGTTAACTCAGGAATACACTTCCAAAATTGTAACGCTGCAGTTGTTTTATAAAGTGGGTGCTGTTGTTGCGAAGCTAGACCTGAATCAACTTTGATATAGTTAATATTTTCATCTTTAAAACAATTAACACCATTGCTATAAAGCAGATTAAAGGCGCTGATTAATTGCGGATGTGATCGCCAATTCGTTTTTAAGGTAAAGCGCTTAGCTTCTAAAGTATCTCGCTTCGCCTTTAAATAAGTATGAATATCTCCCCCCCGAAAACGATAAATAGCTTGTTTCGGGTCTCCCACTAAAAAAAGTGCGGTATTTTCACTACTTTTATAGATCCGACTAAAAATATCATACTGAATATTGTCAGTATCTTGAAACTCATCAATGAGTGCGGCTCGATATTGTTGACTTAATATAGATGCTAACTGCGGATGTTGTTGTAGAGCTTGCTGTAAATTGAGTAATAAATCATCAAAGGAAAGTACCCCCATTTGATGCTTTTCTGCAGGCAGTTTACGTTGTATAAAATCTAACAACTCAATCCGTACTGTATTAATATAATCAGTTGTACCCTGCTCTACTTTCTCTAAACACTCAAAATAGTCTTGCCAGATTTTAAAAAAAGGAATTTCAGGAAGTGGCTCTTGATTCTTTTTAAGCGCGGTGCTTAATTTATCTTGGCGAATCTTTTGTACCGCATTTTTAACCTGTAAAAATAAACTCGGGTCATCAAATAAAGCATCCATTGCCTCACAGGCTTCGCAGATGTGTTCTGGTTTATAGCTACGCTGATTAAGCCGTTGATAATTTTCCAGCAGCAACTCTTTGATTTCTGCGCCCTGTGCTTGCCACGCTTCTATAGCAGTATCAAACAAGCGTTCTAACTGTTGCCAAAGACTATCATCAGCCTTATTTGAATCGGGACCATAACGTTTCAAATAAGGTTTACCGACCACACTACGAATATCTTGTAACAAACTGTCAGGGCTGACTGTATGATTGCGTAAATAATATAAAAGTGCTTTTGGAGCTTTTATAAATTTTTGTCGCCAAAAGTCATCGCTAAGCTTTAGCATTAACTCACTGTCATCATCAATCAATTCGCTTTCAAACGGCAAGCTTGCTTCAAAAGCATATTCTGTTAAAGCCCGTTGGCAAAAACTGTGTATCGTAAATATTGCCGCTTCATCAATGCTTAGCTTGGCACGAGTAAGTCGTAAAATAGCATCTGCATCAGAGCCGTGAGCTTGCTTATTATATAGCTCTGAATATTCCTTTTTATCAGTTTCAGCGGTAGGATTTTGAAAAAAACTAAGTGCTTCTATAATCCGCGACCGAACAGCATCACGTAATTCTTTGGTCGCTGCTTCGGTAAACGTCACGACTAAAATTTGATCTAAAGTTAGGTCTTTTTCAAGTATAAAACGCAGTACCAATAAAGATACTGTCCACGACTTACCCGTACCCGCACTGGCCTCGATAAGGTTTGTAGACTCTAGCGGTATGGTGTAAGGGTTGAGAGTTTTCACATTAGAATGATGATTGACCAAAAATAAGCTTTATCTTAATTGATGAGACTTTGAAAAGCGACTGCTCAAAACACAAAAGGTAATTCATTACCCCCGTATAAAGGAATCAAAGGGATCAGACTCAGTACCATTAAGTCTGCCCCCCTTTGATTTGGATTTACATCGGGTTGGAATTCACATAAAACTGAACCCATGCCAGAAGATTTTGGTATGATAATAATGAGTGGTCGATAATTGCTTATTTTATTTTAATTGCTTTACAAAACATGACTCAACAAAACAAACCAGCAACCCCATTTGAACAACAACTTGGCTTAAAGCCAGCCTCATCCCGCCTTGGCCTGCTAAAACGTATCGAACAAGGTTTTGAGTACAGCATCATACCGTATACCAAACAACGGCTAGGCATCACCATGGCCGAATTATCCGAACTATTGAATGTTAATC
Source organism: Thiotrichaceae bacterium (assembly GCA_026989145.1). Lineage (GTDB taxonomy): Bacteria > Pseudomonadota > Gammaproteobacteria > Thiotrichales > Thiotrichaceae > Cocleimonas. Next base: position 115 of record JALSJU010000130.1, on the reverse strand, counting down.
CTCGAACCTTAGTCCGTCGCCGAAAATCTGGTCGCCTAAATAAATTAGAATCAGCACAGCTCTACCAACTTGCCATGCTAGTAGAACTAGCAATAGAAGTTATACAAGATAGAGC
>JALSJU010000129.1 GCA_026989145.1 Thiotrichaceae bacterium | reverse complement strand
CCAGCTTTGCGGTACGCCTTTTGCGGGTTAAACTCTTCTTTTTTAGCCCTTGAATTTGATGAACGAGATGCTCCCAAATACCATTACTATCCGGATGATGTTGTCTATTGGCACCCTTCTCTAACCAATGATTAAGTTGTTGAATTTTATAAAGTAACCATGCGATATAAGCAATTAATATTATCACCAAGGCCACTAACCAGTAACCCGTAATTAAACCCAGGACAATGGCTACAAATAGTACTAAAACGATTCTCCAACGCTCTATGCTCCAGCTAGAATTACTCATTTTTTATAGCCGTCACAAAGCGGTAGCCCAAGCCTCTAACGGTCTCGATATGATGAGCCAAGCCATACTGTTTCAAGATTTTTCGTAATCGTAATATATGAACATCCACAGTACGCTCTTCAATAAAGGTTCCTTGCCCCCAAACTTGGTCTAAAAGGTGTGAGCGTGAGTGCAAACAATCTGGGCGTCTCATCAAATAATGCAATAATTTAATCTCTGTTTTTGCCATCTTAATAGGCTTATCATCCGCTTTAACTTGGTAGTTTTCTATATTTAAAGATAAACGCCCTATTTTGATGATCTTTTCTTCCGTAAGCCCTTGAGAGCGACGTATCAGCGCATTAATACGTGCACTTAACTCCTGTAAAGAAACGGGCTTTGTCATGTAATCATCAGCACCAGAATCAAGGCCTTTAATCTTGTCTAGCTCTTCTGCTTTTGCGGTTAACATGATGATAGGTATATCTTTTTGTATCGGATTATTACGAATTTCCTTAATGATTTCAGGGCCGCTACTATCAGGTAGCATCCAGTCAAGCAAGATTAAATCAGGGTTTGATTGTTCAAGACATTGAAAGGCTTGCGCAGCATCCTCTGCTTCTAGCACGTTAAATTTTTTACTGACAAGAAAATGTTGTAACATTTCTCGAATGGCAAAATCATCTTCGACTAGTAATACGGTTAACATCTTATTTATAACTCAAGCGCATGATTTTCATCATCAAAGTATTCAGATAGAACCTCGTCAATATTAGCATGGCGAATATCCTTTCCCTTGACCAAATAGACAATATGCTCTGAAATATTAACTGAGTAGTTTGCGATTCTTTCTAATGATCTAGCGCACCAGGTAATACGTAGAACATTTTTTATATTACCTGAGTCTTCCATCATATGGGTAATGAGTAATCGAGATAGACTATTAAACTCTTGATTTATTTTTGCTGATTTAGTAATGATTGTAACCGCTTGTTGATCATCTAATCGTGCAAAAGCATCTAAGGTATCATGCAGTAATTGTAGTGCTAGTTCGCTCAGGTGAGCAAGCTCGGCATGCATGCCACCGACGGCTTTTTTCTTTGCCAGTTTTTTTGCATAACTTGCTATTTTCTCTGCTTCATCCCCTATTCGTTCTAAATCCGTAATCACTTTCCCGACCGCAAATACTAAGCGTAAATCACCTGCTGCTGGCTGTCGACGCGCAATCATTTGGATGCAGTCATCATCAATATCAACTTCCATTAGATCCACTATTGTGTCTGAACCTATGACACTTTTTGCCAGGGCAGTATCCCGTGTTAATAACGATTTAATGGCATTTTCTGAACGACTCTCAACAATGCCCCCCATTTTTAGGACTTTATTACGAATGTCTTCGAGTTCTTCGTTATAGCGTTGTGAAATGTGCTGTCCAAGTTCCATAGTGATCTCCCTTTTACCCGAATCGGCCAGTGATATAGTTTTCTGTTAGTTTATGTTCTGGGTTAGTAAAGACGGTTTTCGTATCATTTACTTCGACTAAATGACCCATGTGAAAATAAGCAGTACGTTGTGATACTCTGGCAGCTTGTTGCATCGAGTGAGTAACGATTGCAATCGTATAATTTGCTTTAAGTTCATCCATTAACTCTTCAATTAAAGCCGTTGCAATCGGGTCAAGTGCAGAGGTTGGTTCATCCATCAAAATCACCTCTGGGTCAACTGCAATAGCACGTGCAATACATAAGCGCTGTTGTTGCCCTCCTGATAGACCAGTTCCAGGTTTTAACAAGTCATCTTTGACTTCTTTGAATAACCCCGCCTTTATTAAACTTGCTTCCACTAAATCATCTAACTCAGAGCGGTTTGCTGCTAGGCCATGTAGGCGTGCTCCGTAAGCCACATTGTCGTAAATAGACTTTGGAAAAGGGTTAGGCTTCTGGAACACCATCCCTACTCTCGCACGTAGCAAGACAGGGTCTTGATTTTTTGCATAGATGTCTTCACCATCTAAGGTATGCTCACCCGTAACTCGACAGATAGGAATCGTATCATTCATTCTATTAAGTACGCGTAAGTAAGTTGATTTTCCACAGCCTGATGGGCCTATCATTGCGATGATTTCATGCTTGGCAATATCAAGATTGACATTAAAAATAGCCTGTTTATCTGCATAAAACACATCACAGTTTCTGGATGACATTTTGGGATTATCCACAAAAGGACTACCTACGGTGCCATCAATCTCTACATTAAATTCATCACGTGTTTCTGGCTTTTCAGCGTTTGCCATATTTTTTTCTATGCTTGAATTACTCATTATTTTGTCCAATTACCACTTCTTTTCAAAACGTTTACGTAATGTAATGGCGATTAAGTTCATTAACACCAAAAAACCCAATAAAATCATAATAGCCGCCGATGTGCGCTCGGTAAACGCACGTTCAGGACTATCTGACCAGAGGTAAATTTGCACAGGCATTACCGTCGAAGGGTCAAATATGCCACCGGGTATATCAGAGACAAAAGCGACCATGCCAATCATTAATAGTGGTGCAGTCTCCCCTAACGCTTGTGCCATTCCAATAATGGTACCGGTTAAAATACCTGGCATAGCAAGTGGCAAAGTATGTTGGAATAAGACTTGCACCGGTGAAGCACCTAAACCAATAGCAGCCTCTTTAATTGAAGGTGGGACTGATTTAATCGCTGCACGGCTGGCAATAATTATCGTCGGTAAGGTCATTAAAGTAAGCACTAAACCACCCACTAAAGGGGTTGATCTTGGAATACCAAAAATATTAATATAAACGGCAAGCCCTAATAGACCAAAAACAATGGAAGGCACAGCTGCAAGGTTATTTATATTAATCTCGATTAAATCAACCCAGCGGTTATTTTGTGGGGCAAACTCTTCTAAATAAGCAGCAGTTGCCACAGCAATCGGAAAAGATAATAAAATCGTCACCAGCATTGTTAACAATGAGCCGATAATTGCACCTTTCATGCCTGCTTGTTCGGGTTCACGAGAGTCACCAGCGGTAAATAAGACGGTGTTAAAGCGCTTTTCTAAACGATCTTCTTTAATAAGTTGATCTATCCATGCTAATTGATAATCTTTTATACGTCGTTCTGATTCTGGAAGTTTACGATCAATACCTCCTTTCATAAATACATCAACATCATCTTTTGCTAGAAACCAAAAAGTTTGAGTTGTGCCAAGTATAGAGGGATCCTGAATAACTTTATCGCGTAGCTCATAGGCCGCTGATTTACTCACTAGATTTTTTAAGGCTCTTTTTTGTTTGCGACCGTGCGCGTCCGGAAACATCGCTTTTAAACTATTTTTAACAGTTTTACTGTAAGGTGCTGAAAATAATTCATCTTCTGAAGCATTCTTATCAACACCCAAATCAGCTTGATCAAGTGTCACATCTATTTTGATGTAGGTTTGTTGAAAAGCAGGCAACCCTTTGCTGACAATAGTTGTTAATAGCACCAGTAAAAAAGCAAAACTAATGATGAGCGAAATAATACCGTATAAACGAAATCGTTTTTCTTTTGCGTAACGCCTCTTAAGTCCTGCTTGAATTTTTTGTGTAGAAGCACTTTTCTCTGAAATACTCATAGTAAAATCCCTCTACAACAAGAGTCATGATTTATTTTAAAGAGAATATACTTATTATTTAAAGCTCTAAGAAGCCCAATCATTCGTACTGCTCCCTGTATTTTCGAATAATATGTAACGCAATAATATTTAACAATAACGTCACCATAAATAGACCTAGTGCTAGTGCAAAAGCGGCTAAGGTTTTGGGGCTATCAAATTCTTGGTCACCCGTTAGCAGTGTGACTATTTGCACGGTTACCGTTGTAACAGCTTCAAGTGGGTTTATCGTCATTTTAGCCGATAAGCCTGCTGCCATTACTACAATCATCGTTTCGCCTATAGCACGTGATGCTGCTAACAGTACGCCACCAACGATACCCGGCAAAGCGGCAGGAATAACCACTTGCTTGATCGTCTCTGAGCGTGTCGCTCCCATCCCATAAGAGCCATCGCGCATAGCTTGAGGTACTGCCGATAGCACGTCATCCGATAGCGATGAAACAAAGGGAATAATCATAATACCCATAACGAGACCCGCTGCTAAGGCGCTTTCTGAAGCAACACTTAAACCAAGCATTTCACCAAATTGTCTTAAAAATGGTGCTACCGTGAGTGCTGCAAAAAAACCATAAACAACGGTAGGAATTCCCGCGAGAATTTCAAGCACAGGTTTTGCAAAAGCACGAATTTTGGGTGTCGCATATTCAGAGAGATAAATCGCGGACATTAAACCTAGTGGTACCGCTATGATTAGTGCGATAGCTGAAATTAGCAGTGTACCTAAAAACAAAGGAACCGCGCCAAAAGAGCCAGAGCTGCCGACCTGATCAGATCGCATTGATGTTTGAGGGCTCCACGTGGTACCGAATAGAAAGTCCGTAGGCGGAACACTACTAAAGAAGTGAATGGACTCAAACAGCACCGAGAAAACTATTCCTACTGTTGATAAAATGGCAATAGATGCACATAAAATCATCATCCAGCGAATCACCGTTTCTACTTTATTTCTTGCTCGTGTTTCTGGGCTAATTAAACGCCAGCCAATTAACATACCTACAAGTGCAACCGCAAACACAACAGCAGTTTTTGCTAGGGAGCTTATTCCTTGCAAACGCTGGTAATGCGTTGCAGCATTCCGCAAGACGCTATCACTATGCTCTGCAGCTTTACCAGACTCCGCAAGGTTGATGATTTCATTCATCATTAAGCCAATTGAATCAGCAGACTGTGTGTTTTGGGTTTCTGGCATGCTAGCAACAGTCAACGAGGAGATTATTGGTGCATTAAATGAAGACCACAGGGTCAAGACTAAGATTGCAGGCATTCCAGCCCAAATAGCAACTAAATAGCCATAATATTGGGGTCTAGAGTGTAAAGGGGTCTCACCTTCATTTAGAGACATAGACACAGCAATAGAACGTTTTCGCCCTAGAAAATAACTAAACAGTAGCAAAGCTACTAAGGTTATCAGTATGGTTTGTGTTGGCATATTACCTTCTAAATAATGTTTTTGCGGTGACTCTCTCTGGTCTGAGCCGTTATGACGTAGTGTTGAGCAGAGCTCTGTTACTAAACGACTCAGGCCAGAAAAAGCCAATGGATAGTAAAAGGAAGGAGATACTATCCACTGACATAATATAAAAGCTTACAATTTAAGCTTTGTTAGGTTTTTTGCATTAGTGGCAATTTCTTTACGTTTTTCTTCGCTTAATGGAATGAGGCCTTTTTCAGTTAAATAGCCATCATCGCCCCAGGTGTCTTCGGCAGTAAATTCTGCCAAGAATTCTTTAATCCCTGGTACTTTTCCGATATGGTCATTCTTTACATAGAAAAATAATGGGCGGGATACTGGGTAGCTACCATCGGCAACACTTTCAAAAGTTATCGCAACGCCATCCATTGATGCTCCTTTTACTTTGTCAGAATTTTGATCAAGAAAACTAAATCCAAATATACCTAAGGCATCAGGGTTCTTTTCTAGCTTTTGCACGATTAAATTATCATTCTCTCCAGCCTCAATGTATGCACCATCTTCTCGTAATGAGTGGCACAATGTTTTGTAAGCATGCTTATCTTTCTTTTTTAATGCTTTAATCCATGAGAATGTTTTACAACCACCTTCCATGGCTAGTTCTGCAAAGGCATCACGTGTACCTGAGGTAGGTGGTGGACCTAATACTTCAATCTTAATATCAGGTAATTTTGCATTGACTTGTTTCCATGTTTTATGAGGGTTTGCTATTAACTCCCCCTCCTTGCTTGTCGGAATCTGTTTCGCTAAAGCTAGGAACAGGTCCTTTCTCGTTAGTGCAAAGGTTTGACCTTTTTTAGAATTTGCAATAGCGATACCATCAAAACCAATTTGGATTTCAGTAATATTATCCACGCCATTCGAATGACATTTCTCTACTTCACTTTTCTTAATGCGACGTGATGCGTTCGTAATATCTGGAGTATCAATACCATTACCGTTACAAAAAAGCTTTAGGCCGCCGCCCGAGCCTGTAGATTCAACTTTAGGTGTTTTGAATTTTGTTTTTTTGCCAAATGTTTCAGCTACTACAGTGGTAAATGGGTAGACCGTAGATGATCCTACTATTTCGATATGATCTCTGCCTGCAGCGAAAGCACTCGAGCTTGCAGTTGTCAAAGAAAGTAGCAGACTAGTTGCAGCTATAGAAGTCACACGACTTAGGGGATTGATACGTCTTATCATTTTAATGCTCCGGTTTAATTTAAAAATTAATTAGTACTAAGACGATGATAATAGACAAATATGACAGTTTTATTACAAAGCTGTATTTTTATGATTTTTTAAAAAGTGATGTAACCTCGTAGCAGAATAAAGTCTTATGAGACCTTAAATAAGCGACTAAAGTTATCAGCAGATTCTTTGGCAATCGTTTCATAACTGCATTCACGTAATTCAGCCATTTTTTCTGCTACATATTTAACATAGGCAGGTTGATTGGGTTTACCGCGTTTTGGTACAGGTGCAAGCCACGGCGCATCGGTTTCAATGAGGTATTTATCAGATGGCATTTTCTTGGCAACTTCTTGCAATTCTTTGGCAGAGTTAAATGACACAATGCCTGAGAATGAAATATAAAAATTCAAATCCATCGCCTTTTGTGCAGTTTCCCAATCTTCAACAAAGCAATGCATCACACCGCCCACTTTCTCAGCATGTTCTTCTTGCAAGATTCTGATGGTATCTTCACGCGCTTCACGGGTATGAATAATGAGTGGTTTTTGAGTAATGATAGCGGCGCGAATGTGGTTACGAAACATATCATGCTGCCAGCTCATATCGTCATCTTCGCATCTAAAGTTATCTAAACCTGTCTCGCCAATGGCGATAACTTCTTCAGGCTTGGCTAGCTCAACCAGCTCATCTACACTTGGATGATATGAATCTTTATGGGTGGGATGAACCCCTACACTGCAATAGATATTAGAATAATCTTGCGCAGGTTTTAAAACACTGTGAAAATTTTCTGTATCAATACAGACACATAAAAACCGACTTACATCGGCTTCATGTGCGGCATTAATCATATTATCAAAACTGTCATCAAATAAGTCTAAGTCTACTTTATCTAGGTGGCAGTGTGAGTCTGTAAGCATGGTTTATTGTTCCAAATAAGCTAGTCAATACAAAAGGGAAGCTTTACGCAATGCGACTCATGAAGGATATTTTTTAACCTTCATGGTCTTCATGCCCTTCATGGTAAAAATTTCTTGTTTAAATTATGATGAAGCTTGTTGATCTTGTTGCTGCTGCATTGCTTCTGAAATCGAATAGCCATAAGCACAATCAACTTCCATACGGACTTTTAGTAAACCGTTTGGGTTATCCGTGGCCATTATTACCGCTAAAGGTGTATTACGCTTAAAGCGACGATGCGGCTTACGCAACCACATTAAGCGCATTTTATCACTGAATGGAAAGGTGGTGCGTAGTGCATCAGCGATACCAATAATATGATCAATTCGGGTAAGTAATTCATCGGTTTTAGGAAA
>JALSJU010000128.1 GCA_026989145.1 Thiotrichaceae bacterium | reverse complement strand
GTTGCCGTTGTGATTCGTACTGTGTCGAAGCAAAAGGCAGCAAAGGCCGATAAATCAGAATAGGAGTTTATTATGTCTACTACAGTTGAAAAACGGAACGACATGGAAATGGCTCCCGCAATATATGTGTATGAAGCACCCGTGCGTATTTGGCACTGGATTAATGCTTTAGCAATCACCGTACTGGCGGTAACAGGCTACTTTATTGCTAGTCCGTTACCGTCAATGTCGGGGGAGGCGAGCGATCATTTCCTTATGGGATATATTCGCTTTGCACATTTTGCTGCTGGTTATGTTATGGCAATTGGCTTTTTAGGCCGCATGTATTGGGCGCTAGTTGGCAACCACCATGCAAGGCAGCTTTTCTTTCCGCCACTATTTAGCGGGGAGTTTTGGAAAGGCGTGTGGCATGAAATTAAGTGGTATTTATTTATGACAAAAGAGCCGCATAAATATGTCGGCCATAACCCATTAGCGATGCTTGCTATGCACTTTGTATTCCTTTGGGGGTCATTATTCATGATTGTTACTGGCTTTGCGTTATACGGTGAAGGGTCGGGAATGGGTAGCTGGCAGTTTGATATGTTCAGCAGCTGGGTAATCCCATTGTTTGGTCAAAGTATGGATGTTCATACATGGCACCATATGACAATGTACGCCATTCTTCTTTTCGTAATGATCCATATTTATTTAGCAGTACGTGAGGATATTATGTCGCGTCAATCTATGGTGAGTACGATGATTAGTGGTTGGAGAATGTTTAAGGATAGTCGCCCACCAAAAGATGGTCATTAAGTTCAGAGGTTCTTAAGGAGAGCCTGATTAAGTCGATTAGAATTTAGTGCAGAAAAACCTGTCGCTATTTTTAATGAAGTGAGACGTAATAGTTATTCTATTGCGCCGATCTTCGTGGAAAATATCGGCGGTTTTAGCAAGCTAAAAATAATTGGACTTGATCAGTCCTTCCTTAAGTGTTATTGGTGTAACAGTCAATAACACAACAGCTTCGACTATATGGTACGAACTTCTCCTAGCCTCCTATTGGTAAGAAAGTATCATATAGTCGATTTTTTTTGTCTCTCATAAATATAAAGAGGTAAATATGAAAATAAGTTACACAAAAGTATTATTACTGACAGCCTTTTTGTCTAGTTCAAACTTTGTAATTGCTGGCTCAAATAACGGTTATACAACAGCAGCTAATGTTTATTCTGGTTCATCTTCAAGAGGTTGGTATGGCGGTGGTGTTGCCCATGTTTTAGCCGGATGGAAAGCTGAAGCAGACGCAAAATCAAAGCCAGCTACAATAATAGAGCCTGTAATTGAGGTTCCTGATCCTGTAAAAAATGAAGAAGTCATCACTGAAACGAGGTCTAGTGCCCCAGCAGTGGTAGAAGCTACAGCCACCACTATAGCGGGGGAAGAAGAAACAAGGACAAAGGTGGTGAATGCAGTAAATGTGGTAGATACAGCAGAATCTAAGGCTGAAGAGCCAAAAGATAACGAACCTGAGTCTGATAAAAAAGCCGAAACCCAAACTGTTGTAGTAGATCCAGATGTTATTAAAGTATTTTTTGAAGTGGGGAGCACGGCTCTGCCTATTGACTTAGATTTATCAAGCATAGTCACTGCGGTAACAAGTAATGACAAGCTTTTAGCTATTGTTTCAGGTTATAACGACCATACAGGAAGTGCAGAACAAAATGCTGAAATTTCAAAAAAACGAGCCAAAGCCGTAGCAAAGTATTTGCAAGAAGCTGGTTTGTCAGAAGATTCGATTAAGCTAGAAAAGCCAGTAGAAACTATGGGTAGTGGCTCAGATAACGAAGCACGTCGTGTTGAAGTTTCAACAAGAATAAAAGAAAGTTAAAATATCAGCGTATTGATTTATCTAGTTGGCTGTTAATTTATTATAAATTTAATGATGCTATTGAGTTCAATAAGGCTTAATCACTTCGGTGAGCCTTTTTTATAGCTGTTAGTAAATTCTCGATAAAATTTAGTAAGAATAAAAAAATGGCGCTCACGGCAGGAGTCGAACCTGCGGCATCTCCCTTAGGAGGGGAGCACTCTATCCAGCTGAGTTACGCGAGCAATATTGGAGCGATTATAGCAATTATACATAGTAAGTCATTACCATAATGTTGGCGATACAACATTGATGTCTTTAGCGGACATTATAGTTACGCGGAATGCTTATTGCCTTGCAAGTAACTATAACGAAGAGTCTGGGTTTTTGGCTAAGCTCGCAGAATTTTATGGGGCTTAATCAGGGTTTCCTTAAATACAACTGATATACTGTCTTTTTGTATTAATCATCGTCAAGAACCTAGAATATGTCATCAAACACCACTATTAAATGCCCCAACTGCGCGACACAAATCGATGTTAATGCAATTTTATCATCTGAACTAGAGAAGTCATTAACCGCTAAACATGCGCGTGAGCTAGAACTAAACCGCCAAAAATATAAAACGGCAATGGATGAAATCAAAGCCAAAGAAGCAGCTGTGCTTGTGGCAAGAGAAAAATTTGATGATGACTTGAAGCAAGCAACTCAAAAACAATTAAGAAAAGAGCTTCGGGTTGAGCGCGAAAAATTAGCGGGTAAAATTAAAAAAGAAATTGAAGAGGAGCAGTCAGAATCACTCAAACTGCTTAAAAAAGAGGTTGAAGAAAAATCCAAACAAGTCAGAGAACTCAATCAAACTAAAGCACAGGTTGAACAGTTAAAGCGTGAGAAGGAAGAGGCAACCTCGGTTGCAAAATTAGCCGCACAAAAAGAGCTTAGCGAACAACTAAAGTGTGAGAAAGCCAAGCTCGCCCAGCAGGCCTTTGATGAAAAAGAACAAGCGATTAAGGAGGCCAAAGAAGCGGCAGAACTAGTGTTAAAAGCACGTGATGAAAAAATAGCTCAAATGTCAAAAAGCATCGAAGATGCAAAACGTAAATCTGAACAAGGCTCGATGCAAGTGCAAGGCGAAGCTTTAGAAACGCTCATTGAAGCGCGCTTAGCCTGTCAGTTTCCGTTTGATACGATTGAAGAAATAAAAAAAGGTGCTTTCGGCGCTGACTGCGTACAAACCATCCACACCCGTGAAACTCAAAACTGTGGAGTGATTTGTTACGAAAGCAAAAATACCAAAGCTTGGTCAGATAGCTGGGTCGCTAAACTCAAACAAGACATGCTCAAAGTCAATGCTGATATCGGCGTACTCGTCACCGCTGTTTACCCCAATGATATGAAACGTATGGGTTTTGTGGATGGTATCTGGGTGTGTAGCCTTGATGAGTTTAAAGGCTCATCTGTACTACTGCGCGACAGTTTAATTCGCATTCATCAAACCTTACAACGCGAAGATAATAAATCCGACAAGATGAGCTTGTTATATAGTTATCTAACCGGCAACGAGTTTAATATGCAACTCAAAGCCATCGTAGACGGCTTTATGGCGATGCAGACCGAGCTTGATAAAGAGCGCCGCTCACTCATGGCAAGTTGGAAACGCCGTCAGAAACTCATCGACGGCGTACTCCAAAACACCACCGAAATGTACGGCTCATTGCAAGGTATCGCAGGGCCTGCAGCACTGGAGAAAATAGAGGCGTTGGAATTGTCTGATGGGGTCGATGATGGTGACTCTTGAGTTTTTTCTGTCTATGTAATACAATATGTATTACATAGCTGAAGCGGAAGAAAATTATGATTACACTTAGATTAGATCAAAAGCTCGAAACAGAAATACAAACAACTTCAACAATGCTGGGCTTGAGTAAGTCTGAATTAATTCGTATCAGTGTGGCTGAGTATATTAAAAAACAAAAAAAGCCTAATGCATGGGAGTTAGGAGAGAATCTGTTTGGTCAATACGCCAGCGGGCAGAATGATTTATCCGTAAACCGTAAGGCATTACTTCGCGATAAAATCAAAGCTAAACAAAATCGATGAAACGAATCTTAATTGACTCCGGTCCAATCATTGCTTTATTTGATAGCAGTGATAAATATCATCAAATAAGTCGAAGTTTTATCAAAAACAATCCTCATGAGTTAATCACAAGCTTGGCTTCAGTAACTGAAGCACAGCACTTGTTAGATTTTAACCGTAATGCACAAACCGATTGTTTAAGCTGGATAATATCAGGAGCGATAAAAGTTGAAGAAATTGGTGTAGAAGATTTAATAAGAATAAAAGCATTAATCATTAAATATGCCGACATGCCAATGGATTTTGCCGATGCTTGCCTAGTACGCTTAGGGGAAAAATATCAAATTGATGAAGTAGCAACAATTGATTCTGATTTCGATATTTATCGGCTTAATAAGCATCAAACGTTTCGAACTGTATTGAAGTAAATATCAGACAATTTTTTGCGAGAAGGTATACCTTCGTGTTTTCTTTGTGCAACGTAATTTCGGCGACTTAATCAGTATTCCTATAAATCAACCTTTGTATAATGTTGTGAGCCACTCAAAATAGATAATTGGATTCATCTATTGCTAAAGGCGCAAATAAATTCATACTATGCCTATGAAAATAGGCCTATATGAAGAAATTGTAAACTCAATTATTTCCAGGAAAGTTGAAAGTAGAAGTTGCTCAGCCTTTTTTGAACCATTGGAAGTAGTTGATAGCCACGATTATCTCGCACAATATATGTATCGAGTTTTAGCGCAAGGGTTGGCACAAGTTAAATCTGAACAAGGTCTTGATAATGAAAGAGACAAGCTGGATAGCAGGCTTAATCAGCAAGTGTCAATTTGTAATGAAATCATTCAGATATTAAAGAACAGAGATATTGCTGGAATAGAAGACTATATAGTTTCAGAACAAGCTCAACGGCTAATATCTGTTATAGAAGAAGCTATTGATAAAAAGCCTCCAGTTCGACCGGATACACCTTTAGCTTTAGGCTCTTTGTTAACAGGTACTAGACAAGATCCTTCTTTTATTTCGCAAATTAAAAAAGAAATATTCTCAGCTGATAAAATTGACATGCTCGTCTCATTTATTAAATGGAGCGGGGTAATGTTGATGAAAGAGGAGTTGGAGAACTTCACCGCGAATAGTAATAAGAAGTTGCGAATTATTACTACAAGCTATATGGGTGCTACGGATCTCAAAGCTATAAAGTGGTTAGAGTCGCTACCTAATACAGAGGTTAAAATTAGTTACGATACTCATCGTACTCGCTTACATGCGAAAGCTTTTTCTTTCCATCGGGAAACAGGATTTAGTTCGGCATACGTTGGTTCTGCAAATATTTCTCAGGCTGCGTTTACAGATGGTCTAGAGTGGACTGTAAAAATCAGTCAGTATGAACAGCCTTATCAATGGAAAAAAATAACAGCAACGTTTGATACCTATTGGAACGATAGTGAGTTTGAATCATTTCGTGCAAGTGATGATATTCGCTTAAAAGCTGCTTTGAGTGCTGAGCGAAGTCAGCAAACGGAAGGGTTTGTATTGCCCAACTTTGATTTTAAGCCTTATGGGTTTCAAAAAGAGATATTAGATCAAATACAAGTAGAGCGTTTGCTACAAAAAAGGAATAAACATCTGATAGTCGCGGCTACTGGCACGGGAAAAACAATGATAGCGGCTTTTGATTTTAAGCAGTGGAGAGTTGACTTTAAAAATAATAACCACGGTAATGAGCCTAAACTTTTATTTGTTGCGCACAGAAAAGAAATACTCAAACAATCGTTGATGACCTTTAGAGCGGTTTTAAGAGATCAAAACTATGGTGATTTTATGGTTGGTGGCAATAATCCAGAGCAATTAAATCAATTATTTATTTCTATTCAGTCTTATAATTCAAAAGAACTATCAGAAGCCATTGATGCTCAACATTATAACTATATCGTTGTTGATGAGTTTCATCATGCCACAGCTAATAGTTACCAATTTTTATTAGGGCATGTTAAGCCCGATAGTTTATTGGGTCTTACAGCCACACCTGAGCGTGCTGATGGTAAAGACATTACGCAGTATTTTGATGACCATATTACGGCAGAAATTCGTTTACCAGATGCTATAAATAGAAAGTTACTTTGTCCGTTCCATTATTATGGAATCTCTGATTCTGCTGATTTCTCAGCGCTGGCGTGGAGTAGGGGTGGGTATGTTCCTAGTGAAATTAGTAATTTACTCACGGGGGATGATAAGCGTGCTCAGTTGATAATAGAAAAAACGGCAGAGACTGTATTGGATATTATGCAAACGCGAGGATTAGGTTTTTGTGTGTCAAAAAAGCATGCAGAGTTTATGTGTAAGAAATTTAATGAAGCTAAAATTCCAAGTGAGTTTTTAACATCTGATACAAATTCTCACGATCGCAACAACGTGAAGTCACGCTTGATAAATAAACAGATAAATTTTATTTTTGTTGTTGATATTTATAATGAGGGTGTTGATATACCGGAGATTGATACAGTTTTGTTTTTAAGGCCAACAGAGTCTTTAACTATTTTCTTGCAACAACTGGGTCGTGGTTTAAGGTTGAATGATGATAAAGACTGTTTAACAGTTCTTGATTTTGTAGGTCAATCGCATAAAAACTTCCGTTACGATTTAAGGTTTAATGCTTTAAATACCAATAATAAAAATAGGATTGATGAAGAGCTTAAAGAAGATTTTCCTCATCTTCCTGCAGGCTGTAGTATTCAATTAGAGCGAAAAGCTAAAGAGCGTATTTTAAAAAATATTCAAGAATCATTTTTCAAGAATAAACCACGTATTATTCAACATATTCGTAGTTTTGTGTCAGATACGGGGTTGAAATTAACGCTTAATAATTTTCTGACTTATTACCGTATGAAGCCTGATGAAATATATAAGCGTGGCACATGGTCACGTCTTTGTGTTTTAGCAGGAGAGAGAAAAGACTTTAATGATCCAGATGAAGAACAACTTACCAAAGGGTTTAGAAGGCTCTTACACACTAACGATGATATTTTTATTGGTAATATTTTAACGCTGCTGGATAAGAATTTTAAAGAAGAGAGCCTATCTGATAATAATATTAAACGTCTCATAATGTTGCACTTTACGTTATGGAATAATTCATTCAAAGCCCCCAGCGTCACTGAAAGTCTTAAGAGACTCGATGCTAACCCAACTCTCAAAGAAGAATTAAAGGAATTACTTCAGTTATGTAAAAACTCAATTGTAAGCTTGCCGGAAACTATTAGTTTGCCTTTTGAGACGCCGTTACGCTTGCATGGAAGGTATACCTTAAATGAAATACTAGCTGGACTAGGTAGAAATACGCTTGAAAAGCAACCGTCTATGCGTGAAGGTATATTGCATCTAAAAGAGATAAACACAGATGCATTTTTTATAACAATAAATAAGTCAGAAAAGCATTACTCGACTACAACATTGTATGATGACTATGCCATTAGCGATAAGTTGTTTCACTGGCAAAGTCAGTCTAATACTTCTGTAGAGTCACCAACAGGAAAGCGTTACATTGAACATCAAAAGCATCAACAAACTATATTGTTGTTTATCCGCGAAGAGAGGTCACTAAAAGGAGGATTAGCAGAACCTTACTATTTTATTGGTCCAGCAACTTATGTGAGTCATGAAGGTAGTCGGCCTATTGGGTTTATTTGGGAGTTGGAAAAGTCAATGCCAGCTCATTTAGTGCGTGAAGCGGCACATCTTTCAATATCATAAATATTGGGCTTATATAGATTAGCCCATCTGCATCAACTCAGAAACTTCCAGTGTTCCACCGATATCAAGAAATGGGCAGGTTTTTGACATTTCTATCACTGCTTCAATGGAGTTGGCTTGCACAATTGTAAAGCCAGACATTGCGGTGGAACTACCATTAGTAGCACCGTTTGAGTTGATTACGTGAGTATCTTTTAGCGGGTTAAGTGCGCTTACGACTGAATCACCTAATGATTTTAACCATTCACGATATTTTTCCATGTGCTCGGTGGCTGCTGCTTGATC
>JALSJU010000127.1 GCA_026989145.1 Thiotrichaceae bacterium | reverse complement strand
AAAGTTTTATAATGTCTGAAATGGGATCGGTACTGATAAGATTTCAGCAAGCGTACCCAGACATTGAACTAGACATTATTACCAGTGGAAGCAATGTAGACTTGGTTGAAGAGAGTATAGATTTAGCCTTGAGGATAGGTGAGCTAGAAGATTCAACCATGATGTGTCGCAAGCTAACTCATTGTGTGTTTCAAGTAGTGGCCTCTCCAAAATATATTAAACAATATGGCATACCTAGTGAGCCAAAGGAACTTACCCAGCATAACTGTTTAATGTACAGCGCCTCACAACTCAATCGACAGTGGCCTTTTCGCTTACCCAACGGTGAAACAATTGCTGTCAATGCACAAGGTAGCTTAAGCTGTAATGATGGTCAATATATTCTCAATGCTGCGCTTGAAGGGCTGGGAGTTTGCTTTGGCCCTAGCATCATGTTCAAACATCATCTTGAAAAAAACGAGTTATGCCTCCTGCTTGAGGATTACTACTTACCTGCCATTTCTATTTCAGCACTCTATCCACTGAGTAGAAACTTAACACGAAGAGTTAGACTATTGATTGATTTTCTTGCTGAAGAGTTGACCTAAAAAGAAAGTATCATAACGACTCTAACAATTTTGTATGAAAGAAAAAAGTAGTGAAAATTAAAGTTTAATTTCCAAGGCATCCAAATCACGCCACTGCCCTTCCGCTAAAGTATCATCTAGCATAATATTCGCAACTTTTTCACGGTGTAATTTTATGACATGATTGCCCACCGCAGCCATCATACGTTTAACTTGATGATATTTTCCTTCTGAAATTGCGATGCGAATTTTTGTTTTATTAATAACCTCAATCTGCGCTGGTTTACTGCGTTCTTTCTCTGCTTTTAGTTGTACACCCTCACTTAAAATACGAATTTGCTTTTCAGTAATATCGGTATCTAAATCTACTTGATAAACTTTTCTATGATTATGTTTGGGGGATGTAATTTGATGCAACCATTGACCATCATCGGTTAATAAAACTAACCCCGTGGTATCAATATCTAATCGTCCTGCTACATGAAGTGATTCAACATTGGGTACAAAAAGTGAGTCAAAAACAGTAGGGTGATCTTTATCTTTATTCGCGCAAACTACCCCTGCGGGTTTATTCAACATAATATAACGCAATTTAGGCTTGCTAATGGAAACGCCCATATATTCAACATTAGCATTATCGGAAATGTGTTGTGCAGGGTTTTTAACAACATCCCCATCAACTTTGACTTTACCTTTTTTAATATGAATTTTTGCTTGCGAACGTGTAAAAACGGTTGCCTGTGATAAGAGTTTATCGAGGCGCATTAGCCCTTTTCCTAGATTCAAGCATCATAAGGATTACGTAGAATCATCGTATGGTCGCGGTCCGGCCCCGTTGATATAATATCTGCCGGTGTTTCGAGTAACTCTTCCATGCGCTTTAAATAATTTTTTGCCTTTTCAGGAAGGTCATTGTATTGAGTTACCCCGAAGGTATTTGTCATCCAACCTTCATGCTCTTCATAGATAGGTGTACAGCGTGCGAAGTCTGTGGTGTTAATCGGTGGAACTTTCATTCTTTTGCCATCAAGATCATAGGCAACACAGATTTTGATTGTTTCCACCTTGTCTAAAACATCTAACTTAGTCACACAAATCCCAGTGATACTGTTAATTTGCATAGAGCGACGTAGCGCTACAGCATCAAGCCAGCCACAACGTCGATCACGGCCTGTGGTTGCACCTTGTTCATGCCCTACTTCAGCTATATGCGAACCAATATCATCAAATAACTCTGTGGGAAAAGGTCCTGAACCTACTCTTGTTGTGTAAGCTTTTGTAATACCGAGTATATAATCTAAGTTTTTTGGCCCTACGCCAGAACCTGTACTTGCTCCACCTGCTGTGGTGCTTGATGAAGTTACATAGGGGTAGGTACCGTGATCAATATCCAGCAAGGTTCCCTGAGCACCCTCAAACATGATATTTTTACCCGCCTTGCGTAACTTATGCAGAGTATTTGGCACGTCGATAATCATCGGACGTAATTTTTCTGCCATTACCAGACTTTCAGATAGGACTTTTTCATAACTAACTTCTTCAGCGTTAAAATAGTTTTTAAGCATGAAGTTATGGTATTCCATGACCTCTTTTAATTTTTCGGTAAAACGTTCTGTATTTAATAAATCACCCAGACGTAATCCGCGACGGGAAATTTTATCTTCATATGCAGGTCCAATACCACGACCCGTTGTGCCGATGGCTTTATTACCCCGTGCTACTTCGCGCGCCATATCAAGTGCGACATGGTAAGGCAGGATAAGTTGACAGGCCTCTGAAAGCTTTAGACGCTCAGAAGCGGGAACACCTTCTCTTTCTAACATTTCTAGTTCGTCAAGAAGTGCATCTGGCGCCAACACCACGCCATTTCCGATAATGCAATCTACGCCATCACGTAGTACGCCAGAGGGAATTAGATGTAAAACCGTTTTTTTACCATCAATAACTAAGGTATGGCCAGCGTTATGCCCCCCTTGGAAACGAACCACTGCAGAGGCTTCTTCGGTGAGAAGATCAACAATCTTGCCTTTACCTTCATCTCCCCACTGTGTACCGAGTACGACTACATTCTTTCCCATCTTCTCATTCCTTCCTTAAGCTGACTTTACCACCCAAACATCATTTTGCTTATGTAACACTCTATTACAACCGTGGCCTTTCAATTCTTCTGCTGTTAACTTACCTGTATTGCTACACCCTAAATAACGAATCACTTGTTCACCTTGCGCGCGTAAGTCAGTGACGTGTTGCTCTAAGGTTAGATCCTCTATATTGGGTATAAGAATGCCAGTCACACCTAATGAATTAATTAGCTGAGTAGTGCCAAACGACAAATTGGCTAATGTACGTAAATCACTACTAAAACCAATCGCAGGTCGACTATTACCGAAAGCCTTACCAATCCCGTCATAGCGACCACCTTGTGCGATAGAGCCTGCTCGTCCTGTTTGGTAAACGGTATACATAATACCCGTGTGATAGGCATAGCCACGCATTTCTGCAAGATCAATGTGCAAGGTTAATTCCGGATACTTGATGCTTAACAACCTGCATATTTTGTGTAGATGATCCAAGGCATCAAGGACGACATTTCCGGCGTTTTTAAGGCTGTTTTTAGCATGTTCGATAATTTCTGGAGAACCATTAAGCATTGGTAATGCCAATAACATATCGCTTGCAGTCGATGAAAAATCTGACTGAGAAATCCATGTTTCAATTTCTGGAATGGACTTACGCGATAACATATCGAAATAATAACTTCTCTGTGTATCATTCAACTGTGCATAGTCAACTAAGCCACTCGCTAGACCAACATGACCCAAATCAAGTACAAGATCTTTAATATCAAGGCTATCAAGGGTTTCTAGCATGAGTGAAATTATTTCACTATCGCTTTCAATACCAGCGTGCCCAAATAACTCAGCTCCGACCTGTACTGGAGATCGAGACCCGCCTTGTTCGTCTGAGCGCGTACGTAACACGGTACCCATATAACAGAGGCGGTTTATGATTCTTTTTTCTGCTTCATTGTTGTTAGAATCTTCATACGATAGACGATGTGCATCAATACGAGCGACTTGTGGGGTAATATCAGCACGAATACCCATCATTCGACCATTTTCTTGATCGGTTATTTTGAAGGTTTGAAGGTCTAGCTGTGTTCCCATGCCAGCCTTTAGCGATTCCATATATTCAACCAGAGGAGGCATAACAAGTCGATACCCCCAAGTTGCATATAAATCTACGATATGACGACGTAATGCCTCTAACTTTTCAGCTTCATCAGGTAAGGATTCATTGATTCCGGCAGGCAGTAACCATGTATTCATTGCTTGCTAGACCAAAATGTAGTCAAGCTAGCGTTATTAAGCCTGCTTTGACGTGTCTGTAAAATAACTTTTATCATGAAATATTTAAACAATATAAAGTAACACAAGACCTGCAACGATACTTGCCAAACCCATTAGACGCAAGGAACTTTCAGGCGTTTCTACCATTGTTTTATACACTTTCTTAATACTTGTAGGGCTTGCAAAAGGCAGTAAGCCTTCAAAAATCAGTAATAATGCTATTGCATTGAATAAGTCATGCCAATTCATCGACGTATTTTTAATCCGAAAACCGTTAAAAAGTACTTGGAACAGTAACAGCGGGGGTTAATGTTTTTCCTTTGAAATGACGGAAAAATTCAGCATCAGGCTCAAGTACCATAATATCGCCACCACCATTACCTAGTGACTTTCTATAAGCACTTAAACTACGATAAAAATCATAAAATTCGGCATTACTTTTATAAGCACTGGCATACACCTCCGCTGACTTTGCATCACCTTCACCACGAATTTTTTCTGCATCGCGGTAGGCATCAGCTTCAATGATAATCGCTTCTCTATCCGCTACCGCACGTATTTTTTCACCTTCTGCCTGGCCTCGTGAACGAAAATCCTGTGCAACACGCTGACGCTCAGAACGCATACGCTCGTATACCGAGTCACTAATTGATTCAGTAAAGTCAATCTGACTAACTCTAGCATCGATAATTTTAATGCCTAATTGCTCAACTGCACTGGCTGCCTTTGAACGTAATGCAGTCATTATTTCGCCACGCTCCCCTGATACAGCTTCCTGTATTGTACGGGTACTAAACTCATTCCTTAAACCGTCTTTAATAATACTTTCTAACCGGTTTTGAGCTCGCGTTAGATCACCACCAAGTGCATTGTAAAAGGTTCGTACATTAGCAATTTTCCATTTTACAAAGAAGTCTACTTTAACGTCTTTTTTCTCAGAAGTTAGAAAACGATCTGGCTGGGCATCAAGCGTAAGAACTAAGGTTGAAAATTTCTCAATGGTATTCACAAATGGCATTTTAAAGTGTAGACCGGGTTTAATATCCGTTTCAACAATTTCTTTAAAGCGAAATTTAATCGCTGTTTCACGCTCATCAACCGTATAAGTTGCTGTTGCTAGAATAAAAGCAATCAACGCGATAACAATAAAAGCTATATTTTTCATTTTTAACGTCTCCCTTCTCTGGTGCTATTCCTGACACCATCACGTGTGGTTTTTCGCTGTATGCGCTGTTGTTGCATTCCACCCGCTACGGCTGGGTTAAAACTACTGTTGCTTTTGTTTATTGATGAGCCACCACTTTGTAATTCATTAAGCGGTAGATACAACATATTATTACCAGACTTTGTATCTACCATTACTTTTTTGGTATTAGCATAGACTTCTTCCATAGTTTCTAAGTAAAGTCGTTTACGGGTTACTTCAGGTGCTTTGTTATATTCCGTTACTAACTGACTAAAGCGTGATGCGTCACCTTCTGCTTGAGAGACAATTTTGCTTTTATACGCCAATGCATCTTCGTTTAAACGAGAGGCTTTACCTTCTGCTACAGGTACAACTTTCTTAGCATAGGTTTCTGCTTCATTTTTAAACTTATCGCGATCTTCTCGAGCACGGATAGCATCATCAAAGGCATCTTTTACTTGTTGCGGTGGTTTAGCATGAATTAAGTTAACTTTAATCACTTCTAAGCCAGACTTGTATTCATCCAACACTTTTTGCATCACTTGCTGGGTTTCAGGAGCAATAGACTGACGATTTTCAATAAGAATTGAATCCATGGTATTACGACCCACAATCTCACGCACCGCACTACGCATCACCTGAAATAAAGTTCCCACGGTTTGGTTGCGCTCATAGTCAGCTAAATAAATATTAAACAAATAATCTTCTGGATCTTTAATACGGTATTGCGCAGAAATACCAACATCGACAATATTTTCGTCTTTTGTCAGCATATGAGTTTGATCATCTGCGGTTCTACTTTTGTCAATATCAACCAGTTCAACCGAATCAATCGGGTAAGGAAACTTCCAATGTAAGCCTGGTTTTGTTGTTTGGGTGTAAGCACCAAATCGAAATTCAACCCCACGTTGTGCAGAATCAACTTGATAAAAACCTGTCGCTAGCCAGCCTAAAAATGCGATAAGTGCGATCACACCGAGTGAAGCTAAATTAGGTCCTCCGTTAGAATCATCACCAGACTTTTTATTACCAAATAGACCACCAAGTTTTTCGTTCATTTTACGGGTGATATCTTCAATATCAGAGCCACCACTTCCTTTGGAGCTATTATTTGATTTTTTACCCCACGGGTCTTTATCGTTACCACCTGGTTCATTCCAAGGCATTATTGATGTACTCCACTTAAATTTTAGATTGAGATTACAGCTAATTATGGGGCTTTCTAACAATCTATCAAGCGCCAACATTAACTTTTTATAGGATTTGATTGTATCGTGCAATGTTGCACTAAGGCAATATTTCCCTTTTTAATACTGCGATTAGTTCAGCCTGATCAACAGGCAGTGTTAAAACTGCATGTAATGGCAATATATCATTAAGCTTATCAACATATTGGCGCTGATCCTTTGCCACAAAGACAATTACTTTTGTAGCAGGTGCGTAACGTTGTAAGGAATAAAGCATAACATCGAGGTTGCTTATATTTACACCAGCATAGTTATTACCAAAACCATAAAAAAACTCTACAGAAATATAATCTGGTTGAACTTTTTTTATTTTACTAATCAACTTCCGCATCTGCTTAAAACACAGCTCATCAATCCCTAAGCTATTGTATAACGGTGTTAAGTAAGGGTGCGTACGTGATTCGATGACTGAATAAAGAATTTTATTAGTCATTAATTTAAGCCACTATTAAAATAACTGAATACTTCACTATAATTCAGAAGCTGTAAACAAAACAAAGCAAAAACACCGGCTAAAATATCATCAACCATAATACCGAAACCACCTTTAACTTTTTTATCTAACAATGAAATGGGCCACGGCTTCCAAATATCAAATAAGCGAAATAAAGCAAAGCCCATTACTATCCAGAACCAGCCAGAAGGCGCCATTATCATCGTAATTAAAAAGCCTGCAAACTCATCCCATACAATACCTGAATGATCATGCACACCAAGCTTTTCAGAAGACTTTCCACAAATCCAAACCCCAACGATAGAGATAAACAAGGTAATAATTAAATAACCTAGCAAGGGTAACTGGCTCAACAATAAATAAAGAGGCACTGCCATCAGTGTACCAAAGGTACCCGGGGCAAAGGGTGCAAGACCACTGCCAAAACCAAACGCGAGAAAATGCACAGGCGTGGTTAATACCGTTTTATTTAAGTCATGAATAATGGGATTTTTAGACATTAAAATGATTATAGCCTGCTGCGTTTAATAGGTCGCCCTTTTCATCGGTAATTGTGTTTAAACTAGTATTGATTTCACCAACGCAGCTTGTTTTAAAACTCGCTATTTTTAAAAACTCAGCATTAGATGATTTCGGAACAGTGAAGAGTAATTCGTAATCATCCCCTCCTGATAATGCCGCCTGAATTGCCACACTTTTGCTCATACTAGATAATGCATTTGAGAACGGTATTTTCTGAGTATTAATACAAGCTCCAACTTGAGAGGCTTTTAAAATATGCCCCAAATCTTGTAAAAATCCATCTGAAATATCGATACATGATGTTGCAAACTGTTTAATAAATTGCCCTTCAAGTATTCTAGCTGTCGGTGTATTTAAACGCTTCTGACAATAATCCACATCCGCCAAACTCTCCATTTTCAAACCATTTATAATTGTAGCCAAACCCACAGCAGCATCACCTAAGGTACCTGTAACATAGATTAAGTCTCCAACACTTGCACCACTACGCAACAAAGCAGTGCCTTTATCAACAACCCCCATGATTTGAATTGTGATACTTAAATTCCCCTGAGTCGTATCGCCACCAATCAAATCACAACCTGATTGTTCAGCTTGTTGCTTAAGTCCTTGGCTAAAACCCTCCAGCCATTCAATATTTTCTGGCTTATCAATAGAAGGCAACGTTAACGCTAAAGTAAACCATTTTGGGGTAGCCCCCATGGCTGCAATATCACTTAAATTTACCGCTAATGATTTACGCCCTACATCAAAAGCAGGTGTACCCAGAGGAAAATGCACCCCAGCAATTGATGTATCAACGGAAGTTACTAAACTTTTATCACTTGATATATCAAGTACAGCGGCATCATCGCCAACTCCTTTTACAATATTGGCTGATCTACTATTCCAAGTGAAATACCTTTTTATTAGATTAAATTCAGACATAAAGTATCAAACTAAGTTATTAAAATAAGGTATTTTCTGCATAAAAAAAAAGCGACTTAAAAGCCGCTTTCAAAGTGAATCTTCAACGGCACTTTATATCGCTTTACCGATCACATCAACACCTGCAGGTATATTAAAGAAAAAAGTACTTCCGCTAATGGGCACGTTCTTTTTTGCATTAAGTTGTATCACGGTGCGTTGACCTAACTGATCATGCATAATCATCTGACGCAAACCACTAGCATCAAGACCAATCTCGATAAACTTAAAATCTTTACTTTTCTTACGCGGCGTAAGCTGAAACCAGTCTAAGCCCGCAACTTTAAGTGACATTGGCTTAACATGAAATTGAGCATCAGGTGACTGTTTACGCGTCAGCAAAGCTATTGGTGCACTTGAAATAGCACTGCTCATGGGCTTTATGGTGACTTGCTCTAAGTCTTCATCATAAATCCAAATGTTTTTTCCGTCACTGACAATAACTTGTGGCTCCGGTGTTTTATAAACCCAGCGAAATTTACCCGGTCGATTTAAAAATATTTGACCAGTAGAGCTTTGAATCATTTTATTCTTTTTACTAAATACTTGCTGGCTAAAGCTGCCCTTTAAGGTACTCACTTTAGTAAAAAAGTCATTAAGTCTTTCACGAGCCGCATCAGGGGCAGCAGCAGTTGCTACGTTCGAACCTACCGATGCAAAAGCACCCAATAAGGTAAAAGATGCGGTTAATAATAATCCTGCTTTTTTCATAGTATCTACTCTGTAAAGCGCTAATAACTAAGTGGTTAAACTTAGTCTTTAACTGGCTCAGGGGCTAAAACTTCACGCGTTCCATTTGATTGAACCGCACTCACCACACCCGCCATTTCCATATCTTCGATCATCGATGCCGCACGGTTATATCCAACCTTTAAACGACGCTGTACGTAAGAAATAGAAGCCCTGCGAGATTCAGTAACAATAGCGACGGCTTGATCATACAGCGCATCGGTTTCTGAATCAGCAAGGGGTTCTAAACCTGGTATTGCATCAGATGACCCCGTATCTTCTACGACATCAGTTATATATTCAGGTTCCCCTTGAAGCTTTAAATAATTAACCACATCTTCAACCTCTTGGTCAGCCACAAATGCACCGTGAACACGCTGAGGCATACCTGTACCGGGCGGGAGGTACAACATATCACCATGACCTAGCAAGGTTTCTGCACCGCCTTGATCTAAAATAGTGCGTGAATCAATTTTTGTTGAAACCTGAAAAGCAATACGTGTCGGTATATTTGCTTTAATTAAGCCGGTAATTACATCCACGGACGGACGCTGAGTAGCTAAAATAAGATGGATACCCGCAGCACGTGCCTTCTGGGCTAAACGGGCAATTAACTCTTCAACTTTTTTACCCACAACCATAATCATATCAGCAAATTCGTCAATCACGATTACAATAAAAGGGAGAGGCTCTAATATTTCAGGACGCACATCTACATGCTGTGTTGGATCAAAGGTTGGGTTAATAATAGGGTCACCCTTGGCAATTGCCTCTTTCACCTTTTCATTATAACCGGCAATACCGCGAACTTTTAAATGAGACATCAGCGCGTAACGACGCTCCATTTCACCCACTGCCCAACGTAATGCATTAGATGCATCTTTCATATCGGTAACAACTGGTGTTAATAAGTGCGGAACCGCTTCATAAATACTTAGTTCGAGCATTTTTGGATCAATTAAAATTAGCTTAACTTCATCAGGCGTTGATTTATACAACAAGCTTATAAGCATCGCGTTAACACCCACCGACTTACCTGAACCTGTAGTACCTGCAATTAATAAGTGGGGCATTTTTGCCAAATCAGCCACAGCTGGATTACCCTCAATGGTTTTACCTAACGCCATGGTTAAAGGTGACTTTGACTGCTTAAACAATGGTGATGCGATGATTTCGGTTATCGCGACTAGTTCACGATTTGAATTAGGCACTTCGATACCGATCGTTGTTTTACCCGGTATCACTTCTACCACACGAATACTTGGAACACGCATACTACGCGCCATATCTTGAGACAAACCCGTAATACGGCTAGCCTTAACACCCGGAGGCAACAATATTTCAAAACGCGTAATAATCGGACCGGGATAATAACTATCTATCTGTACACCCGCTATTTTAAAGCTTTCTAGAGTTTCTATAATATTGCGGGCGTGTGCTTCCAACTCTGCTTTTGAAAACTTGCCTTGATTGGTTGGAGCAGCATTTAACAAATCTATTGGCGGTAGTGTAATCGCTTTACTTAAAGAGATTCCTGTTTTAGCCGGTTTAGGCACGCGTTTTTTAGTCGGCACGGCTATTTTCGTGTCAACCGCCATTACTGCATCTTGTTGTACCGGCGGCTGCACTTGTTTAGGCGCAATAGCAGCGGGGTTTTTCTTAGCGGTAATAACATCATTTAAGCCTGCTACTTTTACATCCTCTTCTTCAAAGGACTCAATCTCAACATGAAAATCTGTATGACCTGAATTTGAAATATAGTCTGGCACACCTAATACAGGCGCTGTATTTTCTGACAGATTAGGCGCACTCTGAGAAACAACGTCATCTAACGGGTCCAATATAGGCTCTTGATATTCCTGCAAGGTTTTGGGCTTTCTACTTACATGATCATTTGAACTATTTGCTTTATTCCAAGCAAACAATCCAGCAAAACCACTAGCTACGGCAGCCAAAACACTTTCTCCCTGCGGATTATTTGATCCATCCTGATCAGGTGAATAAGCTACACCGCCACTACTATCAAAACTACTATCGAAATCAGATGCACCACGTTTTAACACCGGTTGAGTGATCTGGTCTGAATCGGTCTGTACAGGCATTGAACCACCTTCATAAGACTCTTTCGGCATAATAGCAGTAGCAGAGCGCGTAATAATATCCACTAAACTAATAATCCAACCACCTATCATATCGACAAGTTTCAACCATTGAATATCAGCAAACAAAGTAATTCCTGCTATAAAGCCAGAGAATAAAATCATGGTGGCACCAATGTCACCAAAAAGACGTACGAACATCTTCGCAATGCCATGGCCTAACAAGCCACCCGAGGTATTAGAAAGAATACTTTCAGGCCACAACAAGGTGGCCAAGCCGCAACCCGCTATTAGCGCTAAAAAAACACCAAATAACGTTACCCCTAGGTTTATTCCTCGATAGTTTCCTTGCGATGACCGAAAGATAAGAAATGCAGAAACCATAAATGCAATTGGAATCAAGTAAGAGATATAGCCAAAAAAACCGAACAACACATCGGCTAAATACGCACCAGCAGAACCTGCTTTATTTTGGATAACGGCATCGCTATTATATTGAAAAAGACCAGGGTCTGCAGGGTTATAGGTTAACAAAGCCAAAAGAACCAAGGCTGTAACACCGGTAAGAATCAAAATCGTCGTTTGTTTAATACTACTTTTTTTAGATGCGTTTAACGCAACCTTTTCAACAGACAACTTTTTTGTTTTAGATGCCGTAGTTTTGCTTGTCGCTCTTTTTTTATAAGTGCGTTTCTTTTTTGCTGCTGCCACTCGTTTTCCCCTATGCCTCGACTAACTTAAATTCTTACTCCTACCCACATCACCCAATCTGAAATATTGACCAATTAAATGTTTAGGAGGATCTGTGCAAACATCTCGCGAAACGTTTGATCTCGAAGTTTTTCGCCTATATATGAAATAATAGTGAACGAATTAAGTTTCCCCAAGGAAATGATTCTATTTTTATAATCTAAACTTTTTTCGTATAAGCCCTTATACTAAAGCCCAGTATATAATGTTTAACGATAAAAATGAAGGTTAATAACTAAAATGATAATTGAGCTAATGGACAACTTATGTTGTAGTACAACAAACTTATAGCATCCAAAATTTAGGAGAAAATCATGAGCGAAGTCATCCATCATTCCTTAATCATTCTAGGTTCTGGCCCTGCAGGCTATACCGCTGCAGTCTACGCTGCACGAGCCAACCTCAACCCAGTATTAATTACTGGAATGGAGCAAGGCGGACAATTAATGACTACTACCGATGTGGATAACTGGCCGGGCGATAACGAAGGTGTTCAAGGCCCTGATCTAATGGATCGAATGAAACAACACGCAGAGCGCTTCGATACTAAAATTATTATTGATTATATTGCTGATGTTGATTTCAGCCAAAAGCCTTACAAACTTAACGGTGGGTCAGACAAATATACTTGCGATGCATTAATAATTTGTACCGGAGCATCAGCGATGTATCTTGGCCTAGAATCAGAAGAAGCATTTAAAGGACGTGGAGTTTCAGCCTGTGCAACCTGCGACGGATTCTTTTA
The DNA here is from genome assembly GCA_026989145.1 of Thiotrichaceae bacterium. Taxonomy (GTDB): domain Bacteria; phylum Pseudomonadota; class Gammaproteobacteria; order Thiotrichales; family Thiotrichaceae; genus Cocleimonas. The sequence continues at coordinate 26,109 of JALSJU010000127.1, read as the reverse complement.
TAGGAATCAAAAAGTAGCGGTGATTGGCGGTGGAAATACAGCAGTTGAAGAAGCACTCTACCTCTCTAATATCGCTGAAGAGGTTTTTCTAGTCCATCGACGTGATGAATTACGTTCTGAAAAAATCCTCCGTGATCAGATTTTAGCAAAAGCAGAGACAGGAAATATCACCCTACTTTGGGATAATACACTTGAAGAAGTTCTTGGAGACGATGCGGGGGTCACCGGCATGCGACTTAAAAACGTTAAAACCAATAAAACACAAGATATTGATGTTCATGGTATTTTTATCGCTATCGGTCACAAACCTAACACCGCTATTTTTGATGGGCAGTTAGATATGAAAGGTGGTTACATTACGGTAAACAGTGGCACTACAGGTAATACCACTCAAACCAGTGTGGAGGGCATTTATGCAGCTGGCGATGTAATGGATCATGTTTATCGCCAAGCAATTACTTCCGCTGGAACAGGCTGTATGGCTGCTTTGGATGCTGAGAAGTTTCTTGACAAGCTCGCTTCTGAAAAGAAGTAACAGTTTATTAAAATTGGCAATAATGGTTTGTAACTAGGCATGTAATCATGACAACAGAAAAAGATCCATTAACACTACTGGATCCGCACGCTAGTAATGAGCCATTTCCACCGGTCGAACTAGCATTTACTGAACCCAATGGCTTATTAGCTTTTGGCGGAGACCTCTCCCCTACCCGATTGATTAATGCCTACCAATCGGGTATTTTCCCTTGGTATAACCCTGATGAGCCAATCTACTGGTGGAGCCCAGACCCACGTGCCGTACTATACCCTGAAAAAATCATTCTCCGGCGTAGTTTGCGCAAGTCTATCCGCAACAAAGGCTATAAAATAAGCTTTGATAAAGACTTTTCAGGCGTTGTTCAATCCTGTGCCGCTGCACGTACAAACTCGGGCGGCACCTGGATAAGTAATGAAATGTTTATGGCGTATTCGCAACTTTTCAAACTAGGTGTTGCGCACAGTGTTGAAATTTGGAACGCAAAAAATGAATTAGTCGGCGGTTTATATGGGGTAGCTACTGGCGGTGTTTTTAGCGGCGAATCAATGTTTAGTAATGAACGAGATACCTCAAAAATTGCATTTATTGCACTCGCTTGGCATTTACAACAGTGGGGTTACTCGTTAATAGATTGTCAGATTGAAAACTCTCATCTCACCAGCATGGGAGCTGAAAATATTGATCGAAAAGGATATTTAAGTATTTTAAAAACCACCCAATATTTTGTTCATGAAGAGTGGAGCTTTGACCCTGAATGTGATTTATCACATTGGTTACCAAACAAGGGCTAGCACTGATTCACACTTACTCAGCAATAAACTCTAATAAAAGTCAATTCTATACAGCCTGCATCTCCACGAGCACTACTTTAAAACACCCTGCTCAAAATAATACTTATCTTCTTCTGAATTACCCTTTCTTTGGCTATGCTGATGACATATAAACTCTAAATCGTGTTTGCTATTTACGCTAACAGTACCTGTTGCTCTCGGGTTGCAACTACCTAAGTTTTGCTTACTTTCTAAGTAATCTATACTTTTTAAAGAGTATCTATCATTTGTTTTATTTAGCTTAGACAACTTCCAGTAACTAGCATCACCAAAGGGACCATTTCCGATACCTAGCTCCCCTGTGACATGGATCGTATATATATCCTCTGTGCCACATTCTTTCAATACCGATAAATTTTCAGAATACTTATAATCAGAAGGCCAATCAGAAGGCATAGCAACACGAGAGGTATTGATATAGTTCAACTCAGAAGGAACTGAATCATACATAGAAAACTCAAAAAAGTAATTGTAATGCTCTTTTGCTTTATTACCACCAGGCCCAGTCATTATTGCTAAATAAGATCCATCACTTTGTTTTACTATCCCTAAACCTCCACCATACTTAAATTCAGAACCTAATGAAAGTCTAATATCCACACTTTGATTATTACTTTCCATATCTTTAAATACCAAATCACCACTGGCCCCGTAGACAACATATTTACCAATTACTTGGATACCACTAGGATGCCAAGTACCCGCCAAGTGCAAAGAACTCAATACTAACGAGCCACTATTTTTACGCTGAATAACAAATACCCCCCCCTCGTTATCATCACTATGAGTTCCGACAAAAGGATATTTAGAAGAGTTAGTTTTAACAAAACCTTGTACGTGCTTATATAAATAATTATCCATAAATTCTGAGGGTTTAGTTCCATTTGGTTCATAGGGTTTATCCCAATTAAATGACCAAGGATACTGAGTCCATGTTAAACCATTTGTTTTAGCTTGTTTAAACTGTTGTTGGACATTATTAACACAATTATTATCTACATATGGCCCATTACTAATAGCTGGATATGTTGACTGTCGATTAGCCGGAGTCTTCTTAGCTACACAAGCACTAATAAATAGCATTATAGAGGTTAACAATATTACTTGGATGAGTTTCATGTACACATTGACCTTACTTTTACTTTATAGAATAAAATATATTCTACACCTTAACGAATATAATTAAAAAAGGCTATGACGATTATTACTCAACCAATTGTTCTAAATAATGCTTATAACCTTCAATAAAAACAAAATTCTCAGCGGCAAACTTGACATCATGACCTTTCGACTCTAGTTTATTTAACAAACTTTCAGCTTCTGTTAAAACATAAACTATTTGCTCTTTATCAAAAAGTTGCGTAGCTAACGCTAAGTCATCCTTACCAGCAGATAACAAAGTTGGCACCAAATCAACATCCTCTATCGGTGAGTCAGCATCCAATATATCAGCCGCAAGTGTTGAGGCTAAAAAACTAAAATTAGCTTCACGCGCAGCATCTTCTTGATCAAGATCTTGAAGAGCGTGCGCATCATCACTCGCACCTTTACGCACTGCTTGCATGATAATCTTTAAAAACTTTTTAATGGACTCTTGAATCCGTGTTTGATCATCAGCAATGGTGGATGATCGTGCATAAAGCTTATCTAAAGAATCCTTGATTTCCAGAATCACTTCACTGTCTTCATTTGGTTTAAACTCCACGGCTTTAAGCATCGTATCTTTAAAATCTAGCATGAATTGTTTTAAGATTTCATGATCTTTTTCTTGTGCTTCGCGTAAAGTATCACTACTAAGAGAAGTATTTCTATCTTCAAATAAAGGATTATCACTTTTTCTAATTAGGTGTCTCTCAAAAGCCCCAGGATTTTCACTGGGAATAAATGTCATATCTTCCATATCTATAAATGTAGTAGTTTCCGAAAACTCTAATCTTAACACGCCCTTGCTAAGATTAATGTAGCTCTATTTGAGAGTATAATAATTAAAGCTATTAAAATATTAAATTTTAGAAGTTTAATACACGGTAGCACTTGTTTAACACTAATAAATATTTAGAAACATGACCTGTTAAATTTCAGATAATAGTTGTAATTGAAATTTCATACTTTGGAGTGTTCCGACACCTACTCAGCATCAATTTCAAACAATAGAATAGCAACAGCACATAGATGACTGTTAAAGATTAAAATATCATCAAAAAACAATAAATTTGGGCTGTTGGCTATACTAGAAACAACCGAAATAAACATCAAAAGAAATAAAATAAATCTATTTATAATATAATCACGTAGGTTATTCGTTAACCATACTATTTTTATACTATTAAAAATAAACAGTTATGCTGTTGATAAAGATAAAGGAACACAAGAATATTCAGTCATATTTGTCATAGTATACTGAGTAAAGAAATTTTAATTATAATGACATCACAATACATGCATGTGAAATATATTGTGAGTACCTTTCAAATAGAAAAAATATAGAATAGGGTTATAAATTACTGCTCCTGAAAGAGATTACAGCTTATAGACTATTATTATGGTGTTTATTATTTATGATGAGGGTCTACATTCGCATCTGCTAAAGTAACAGGTAACAATCTAAATATTTTCATTCCAACTACTACAAGAATCAGTGAGAGTGCTACACCACCTAAGCCTAGTAATATTTCCGCTGTAGTTGCACTATAAGCATTACTCACACCATCAAAATAAGAACTAGAAACGTCTGCATTAGGAAATAAGATGAGAGGAAATGATTGTCCACCAATCAAAATAACATAAAGCTGAAAAAAACCACCTACAATGGCCAAGCTAGAAGCTAAAAATAATGCTGTACGATTATTCTTTAAAAAGCGACACCAGATTAGAAATAATGGAACCAAGCTACCCAATAGGACTTGTCCATACCAGAACATAGTCGTAAATTTACTATCACCGGAAAGAATATAGGCTTCAACACCATGATGCTCTGTCGCATAAAGATTAGTTAAGTGACGTGTTAACTCAAAAAACAAGACGAGTACAATGAAAATAGCCAAGGTATAGCGAAGACGGTTAAGTACAGAATCACCTAATTGACGACCTGTCATTTTAAATGATGTCATCAATACTAGTGTGTAAATAGCAGTTCCAAAAACATAAGAGCTAACAATAAACAGAGGCGCTAATATTGCCGCATCATAATATTGACGTGCGACCAAGAAACCAAAAATTGATCCTGTTCCCATTGTTAGTAGAAAACGCCACACCATGTTCGCGATACCTACAGGTTTATAGAGCGATTTAGCTGTTTTTCTACGATCCATCATCGTCCAAAGATAAACTGCGATAATAGCGATGAAACCTGAATAAAGTAGCATATTCCATGCAAAGATAGACTTGAAGTTAAGTGCGCCCTTTGCCATTTCGATTACATGCCCAATACTTCCAAGATCCAATAAGAGAACAATTAGTCCACCTACTAATAATGACCCAGCCAAAAAGGCAGAAAGTCGTCCAAGAGGCTGATAAATAGTTTTACCAAAAACAGTGCCAATAGTGGCGATATTTGCAGCACCAGAAGCGGCAACAATCAAGAAAATAGCAAAAACATGAGGCATACCCCAAACGACTTGATTATTCATTCCCGTCACATAGTGACCATGATGATGCATATAAGTAAATGCCCATACCCCACCAAGTACAACCAAACCTAATAAACCTAGAGTACTCCAGTACCCTAGTCCATTACTTTTAACTTCACTGAAAATTGCTTTTGTCGCCATGATAATTCCTTATATACCCCAGTATCTAACGCCAGTATTCAAACCTAAATCAGCTCTAATTTGTGTACCACCATATGTTTTTAGAGCAATACTAATCCTACTTTGAGGATCATTGAGATCGCCAAACAACATAGCCTGAGGAGCAGCATCTACACAAGCAGGATTTTTACCTTCATCGACTCGGTTCACACACATATTACAAGATTCAACTGTCCCTTTACCACGAGGTGTACCGGGAAGTTGATCGGTTAAATTTTCATGCACAAAACTACGTGCTTTATAAGGGCACGCCATCATACAATAGCGACAACCAATACAAATGTGTTTATTGACTTGAACTATCCCATCGGCACGTTTCATAGAAGCACCAGTAGGACATACATCAACACATGGAGCAGTTTCACAGTGCTGGCACATCACAGGCAAAGTAGTAGTGTGTCCTGTAAGTTTTTCGGTAACTGTAACTTTACGGATCCACTGAGCTTGTTGCGCATCATTTGACTCTGGATCATGCCCCCAACCATGTTCATTTTGACAAGCTTTAACACAAGCATCACCGCCATCGGTTAATTTTGTAGTATCAATTAACATCCCCCAACGAACTTTATCAGTAACTGCCTGTTCGGCAGGTTTTGCTTGTACTTCACGTAAAAAAACACCGGGTGCAAGGGATGCAACTGCTGCTGTACCAGCTAGACCACCTAAAAACTTACGACGATAGGAATCAATATAACTCATACTACTCTCCCGCAGACTGATTAGACGTGTCTTCTATATTGGTATTTATATGTGACGTCAATTTTGATTTTAACTCTGAGCTAATACCAGCCATTGAGGATGGTAAATATTTTTCAGGTGCTATAGATAGTGAACCAGAAGCTATAGATTTATGTACATTATCATCAGGAGCCTTGTTAGATAATTGCTTACCATTATTAGGACGATCCGCATGGCACTGAAAACAATCTAATTGTTGAGCTACATAACCATGACAAGTTGAACAAAAATGTTCTGGGTCTGTATGTTTTAATTCTTTACCATTATGTTGCTCTGGAATATGACAATTAATACAGGCTTTTAAACTATGTTTTTTAGTCCGTATACCTTTAATGACAGTTTCATCACGTTTATGCAACAACTCATCCATATGATTAATACGCATATTCTTTATATGAGCATCACGTATTTCATTACTTTCGAATTGTTTAACAGCTTTCATCAATTTAGGTGGTTTACTATCACAGGCACTGAGACCTGTAGCCAGAAACAATACTAAAGATGATAAAAGAACTGTTTGTATTATTTTAGAATAACGACTTAACATAATTTCCTAAGCTTTGATTCTTAATGAATTACAAGACCTAAATAAAGCTAAAGCCTGAAAACAGACTTTAGCTTTATTTAAAAGGTAACTAACCACCTAATCCCATCTCAATGTAACCTGTAGGGCAAACATCGGCACAGATATGACAACCGACACATTTATCATAGTTAGTATCAACGTAACGGCCAGTTGTTGACTGATCTTTCTTTACCCGAAATACGGCATCTTGTGGACAATAGATAACACAGTTATCACACTCAAAACAAAGACCACAACTCATACAACGCTCTGCTTCACCTACAACTTGTTCTTCGTCAAGTGCATTCATACGTTCAACAAAATGTCCTAGCACGTCATCTTTACTGGGCACATCTTCGGTACGTTTATTTCGGTCTACTTTTTCGAAGTGCCCTAGAAATAACTCGCTTGACTCAACTATCTCGTGCTCGGAGCGATCATCATAGTTATGTACAGCATAATTATCACTGTCAGTGCCACGTAAGTCTTCTTCTTTACCTTCATCATAAGCTATCGGAGCTAATTCATATTCTTTAAGCTTGTCAAGTAAATCAAAGTGGTGCTTGTCGACTTTAGGACGTTTATCCATCTTCTCATCTTTTTGGGTTAAGAAGTGATTGATAGTCTCAGCTGCTATAGATGCTTGTCCGATGGCTGTAGTTAAAAGATGAGGACGAACGATATCTCCTGCCACGAAGTGACCTTCTTTACCTGGTACTTGATAGAAGTTATCAGCATCAATCGCATTGCGATCATTGCCATACTCTTCTACACCGTCAAGATCACCAAACTGACCGATTGCAGATACAATTAAATCTGCTTCGATAATAGTCTCTTTACCACCTTCTTTAGGCTTAGGTACGTTACCGTCCATTACTGACTCAACAACTTTTAACCCAACCGCACGACCATTATCATCTACAAGAATCTCAGTAGGCATAACTTCAGTAAGAATTGTTACACCTTCAATTAATGCATCTTGAACTTCATGTTCTGCAGCAGTCATTTGATCAAGTGGAAATAATGATGTTAAGGTAACTTCTGCAGGAACTTTATTTGTAGGTTCAGCATCATGTTTGATAACACCAGTTGCGGAATCTTCCCCTTTTTCATTGTAATCAGCTAAAGTACCAATGCGACGAGACACTGATACGACATCGATAGAAGTGTCTCCACCACCCACACATACAACTTTAGGTGCAGTATATTTCATATCACCTAAATTAAACGCTTCTAGAAAATCTACGGCTGTAATTGCATTTGGAACATCATTCCAATTATCAACAAAAAGACCTCTACCTTTTTTACAACCTAAAGCCCAAAGAATTGCATCATAATCTTGTTCTAATGACTCAACAGATACATCTTTACCAACACGTGTGTTTAGCTTTACTTCAACACCATCCATATCAGTAATACGCTTAATTTCAGCATCCATCTTATCACGTGGTACGCGGTAACCAGGTATTCCATAACGTGCCATTCCACCAAGCTGCGCATGATCATCAAAAATGGTAGACGCATGGCCCATCTTACGGAGCTGATAAGCAGCAGCCATACCTGCAACACCACCACCAATAATTGCAACCCTCTTTCCAGTCGTAGGTGCTGAGTCATCAAAGCCTAAGCCCAATGCAATTGCTTCATCACCAATGTACTGTTCTACAGAGTTTATACCTACGAAATCATCAACATCATTACGGTTACAACCTTCTTCACAAGGTGCGGGACAAACACGTCCCATCATTGATGGGAATGGATTAGCTGTGGTAGAACGACGGAATGCATATTCCTGCATTGTCATATCGCCAGTTGGCTTTTCAATTCCACGGACAATTTGTAGCCAACCACGAATATCCTCACCAGAAGGACAACTACCTTGACAAGGAGGCGTTTTTTGGATGTAAGTTGGACATTTATAAGAAGTATCTTCTTGGAAGATATGTTCTTCCATACTATCCCAAGTGTGATCGCCATCGTCGTAACGTCTAAACGTGTACCCGTCTAATGTTTTATCATTAGGTGAAGTTGCCATGCTTATTCTCCTAGTTCAATCCGTAAATGGATCAGTTAATCTAAATTTATCGTACACATTACTTTGTTAAAGTAATGAAAGTTTAATTCGCAGAATCTTTTGACTCTTTTTCTGCCTTTTCAGCAGCAGCTTTTTCACGTGCTTCTTTGGCAGCAATACGTTCAGCTTCTTCTTCAGCATCACGTGCTTCTATCTCTTCTTCAGTAAGTTGACCCTTTAGTACGATGGCATTACTCACCAATTGATGCACACTAACAATCATATCCATGGTAAAGCCATAATATGGTACAACTTTTGTAAACTGAGATTTACATATGGCACAGATAGCGGCCATATGAGTTACTTGATGTTGATCAGTCACATGCTTCAGAGCTTCCATACGTGGCTGAGCTCCTTTAACACGAATTTCCATAAGATCATCGGTTAATATACCTCCACCACCACCGCAACAATAGGTTGCATCATGAATTGTATCTGCTGGCATATCTACATAGTTATTACAAACTGCCTTAATTACATTTCTTGGAAGTACAAACTGACCACCTGGTTTATCACCCATACGTGAGCCACGAGCAATATTACAAGAGTCATGAAAAGTAAGAACTTTGTCATCATTCTGTGATTTATCTATATTTAGCTTTCCTGCAGCAAGTGCAGGTTCTGTAATCTCAAGAACATGCTGAGGTACTGGATAGTTTTGATCAAGAAAGTCAAATGGGCCAGCTAATGTATTCAAGAAGCTATATGCAACACGCCAAGCATGTCCGCACTCGCCGAATACTATGCGTTTCACACCAAGATCTTGTGCTGCCTTACGAATCCGTAAAGAAATTCTTCGCATATTCTCGTAACTACCAATAAACATGCCGAAATTAGCACCTTCAGAAGCATAAGAACTTAAGGTCCAATCAAGACCTAGCTCATGAAAAACTTTTGCATATCCCATCAAACCATCGACATGAGGCTCTGCAAAAAAATCAGCTGAAGGAGTAATTAATAGTATATCTGAACCTTTTTTATCTAAAGGTAACTTTACATCAACACCCGTATCATCAAAAATATCTTCTTCAAGACCTTCCAGAGTATCTGCTAAAGCTGCCTCGGGTAATCCTAAATTGTTACCAATTTTATTTAGCTTGCCCATTATTTCGGTACAGTATTTCTGCCCCATACCGATATGATCTAGAATTTCGCGTGCTGCCATTGAAATTTCAGCAGTATCTATGCCATACGGACAAAAGACAGAGCAACGACGACATTGAGAGCATTGGTGATAATAATTATACCAATCTTTAACAACATCTTCTGTTAGCTCAGCCGCCCCAACAAATCCAGGCATACCCATTTTACCAAAAAACTTTCCTGCAAAGGTAAAATACCGACGATAAACCTTGCGAAGTAAGTCTTGACGGGCAACAGGCATATTTTTAGGATCTGTTGTACCTATGTAATAATGACATTTATCTGTGCACGCACCACATTTAACACAAATATCTAAGAAAACTTGCAATGAACGATAGCGACTTTTAAGGTCACCCATTTTATCAAGTGCTCGTTCTTTCCAGTTTTCAACAAGGGTACTAGCATCACCATAATTTTCTACATTTTCAGGCATCGTAAAATCAGTTGGAAAATGCATATCTTCTTGGAATTCAGGTTTAGAAACCCAAGGGCCATGACCTTTCATAGCATCAGGTTGAAGATTAGGAATATCAACTATACCATCTTCACCTGTAATTTTTGGAATATCGTAATCAGCCATATTTATTTTCCTTGATCCAACTCATCAAGGTAAGTCTTACCTTGCTTATCTAATTCAGCAGCCCAAGCTGAAACGTGACGTTTTTCGCGTGGATTATCAATTTGGTTGCGAGTTGGGCTAAAAAAGATACCCGGTGCATGTAGCAATTTACTAATAGGGAAAATTAACATTAAAGTTGCAACTAAACCAAGGTGAATAAGTAAAGGCACATCTGCGGGTAATGGCTGCCAATCAAATGCAATCAAACCTCTAAAAAAGGCCTTCACCATAATAATATTAGTAGGACTAACAAATTGCATCATTAATCCAGAAACGCCAATCAATATCAATAGAAGCAACATCGCAATATCCGAAGGAGAGGTTATATAACGAATACGATCTATAAAAACACGACGTGCCATTAATCCTAAAAGACCAATAACAAATAAAAATCCCGCATAAATTCCAAAGGGCTGCACAAACTGAATAACACCCCATACTGGATCTTGAACATAGCGAAAATGACGTAAGACAATAATTAACATGGTGTAATGAAACAGCATGCCTAGAATCCAGAGTAATTTATCTGCACGAAACAAACTCTTAAAAAGGAAAACCTCTTGAAACATTCGTAAGAAAACACCACTCTGTGTAACAGGAGCTGGAGTAGTTGGTATTTTTAAAGGTGCAGGTGTTTTCGCATAAATACGAATTTTATTGGCTACACCCAATACTAATACTATAGTAGCAGTCCAAAACAGAACTGCATATATGACACCTATGACCATTTTAACTCCTAAATAGCTTCTTTTTCACAAATCAACAACAGCTAAAACTATTATAAATTTGTGAAAAAGAACTCAGGAGCGCAAAATGCACTCCTGAATTTCATTTACTTAATTGTGTGATTTATACACAGCCAGTAGGTTTTGGAAGACCAGCATATTTACACGCTTGCTTTCCAGGGCCATAAGGAAATAAAGAATAAAGGTACTTTGAGTTACCCTTGTCTTTACCTAATCGCTTACCAACAGCTTTCGTTAGAACACGTACTGCCGGTGCGATTTGATACTCTTCATAGTATTCACGTAGGAAATTAATGATATCCCAGTGTTCATCTGTTAATTCTACATCTTCGCCTTTTGCAAGTGCTTCACCAATCTCTGGTGTCCAAGATGCTAGATCAATTAAGTATCCTTCTTCATCTAATTCAATTGACTCACCGTTTAATTCTAGTGATGACATAATATTTCCTCTCGTTTTTGTTTATATATAAATAATAAATATAATATAGCTAAAAATCGTACTATCTATTCATAAGTGAATAAGTGATACAGGTTTTATAGCCAGCTTTGTGTCGTCTCATTTTTAACAGTCAAGTCGACAAAACCTGCATAATCAACAGTTTTTATACCGTCAATCATTCGATCTTCACTTAAACCACGGGCTACAAGATCCCCGCCTAAAACATAAACAGACACATCACCCATTGCTGTTTTAAGCTTATCAGAAAACGATGTTCCATCGAGTGCACCTACAGCAGCATCTTCGATCATCAAAACTGAATCACCTGGTTTTACGTGATTTAAACAACTTCTAAAAGACACCTTTTCAAACGGTGACTTGTTTACAATATGTAGCATTGCCATTCTCGTATTCTCCGAAAGAAAAGTAATCTAAAAACTTAAAGTAACTTCTTGCTCAGCCATAACATCAGCCATTTCAGAACGATCTACCAAAATAATTGATGGCTTTTCTGCCCAATCATCATCCTCATCTTCCCAAACAAGATCCATAAGATCATCTTGAGTTAGACCTCGCTCTTCTAAAGATTCTTTTTCAACGTACAACTTGTTAATTTCATAATCACCTAATGCTTTATATGTATTTGAGAAATTCTTCTGACCGATACCATCTGTATTTTGACCTTTTGTGATTTGATAAACACCATCGTCAATAAAAGCCAAGGATACATCTTGTTCAAAAGCAGCAGAGATTAATACAACCTCCAATGACTCAAGCGCATATACGGTTCCGTAAGGTGCTTTACGATTAACAAACATGAATTTTTTAGCAGCCATTTCTTAATCTCCAAATACTACTGTACGATCAGACTCAATCCCGCCTTCGATCAACTGACCCAAACCAGAAATACGAAAACCATCGATCATATTATTTGATTCAAAACCTTGACGCTTTGCTTCATCTTCATCCATAAGACCACGACGTTGAGCCGCAGCAATACAGATAACCAAATCCAAGTCATTCTCTTTTGACAATTCAGACCATTCTTTTTGAATTAAACGATCATCACCCGGCGGTACGCTCAAACTAGAACCGTTATTTACACCATCATGGTAAAAGAACACACGAAAAATCTCATGCCCTTGCGCCAACACTGCACGACAGAACTGTAGGGCCGAGTCAGCAGATTGATGCTGGTACGGCCCTTCGTTAATCATAATTGTAAATTTCATCTATAAATCCTAATTAATAACTAATATTAGAAGCGAATGTGCGTAGACGAATTAAGATTCGCACGCGCACCGCGCCAGTTATCAATATGGTACTTAGTGAAAGGCAGACCAGTCACCTCAAAGAATCGAGGCCATCCGATACGCTCAACCCACTCATTGATACGCTCCCAATCACGCGCTCCTTCTTTATAACAATCGAGAATTTTCTTAACGATTGCTGTAGCTTCAGGCCAGCGAGGTGGGTTATTAGGAATACCAGCAGCAACTAAACGTTGGAATGTTGGCTTACCACGTGCGTTTGAGTGATTACCACCAATCCATACAGCAAGCTGGGTAAACTCATGATCATTGATCTGCATTGGAGGACATGGAGGGTAACAAGCACCACAACAAATACATTTCTTTTCATCAACTTCCAACGAAGGTTCACCATCAACCATTGCAGGACGAATCGCCGCAACAGGACAACGTGCAACTACCGATGGACGCTCACAAACATTACCTACAAGAGAGTGATCAATCTTAGGCGGCTTAGTATGCTGTACGTTAATTGCGATATCACCTTGACCACCACAGTTAATCTGACAACAAGATGTTGTAATATGAACACGGTTAGGCATATTCCAATTTGTAAATTCGTCGTACAACTCATCCATCATAGACTTAACTACGCCAGATGCATCTGTACCAGGAATATCACAGTGTAACCAACCCTGCGTATGAGAAATTGAAGCTACTGAGTTTCTAGTCCCTCCAACCGCATAGCCTTTATCTTTAAGCTTATCAACCAAAGGCTGAACTTTTGCTTCATCATCGGTATAAAACTCGATATTACTACGAATAGTAAAACGGATATAACCGTCAGCAAACTCATCAGCAATATCTAAAAGATCACGTAGAGTGAAAACATCTAGTATACGTTGAGTACCTGCTTTTACAGTCCAAACTTTATCACCGCTTTTTGCGACATGAACCATAACACCCGGCTGTGGATCTTCATGATAATCCCAAAGGCCGAAGTTTCGACGCATAGTGGGGTGCATATATTGAAAACCGTCAGGACAACCTGATTCAATCGGTTCGCGCATTTCTGGTGCTGCCATAATTTGCTCCTAAATCTTGTACTAACTGAATGAGAAACCCATCCAGTTTAAAAGTTAATATATCTTCTAGATGAACTGAGTTAGCTAGCAGCCTTCTCTTCACGCTTACGGTTAAACCACTCTTCAGCAGCCTCATCCCAACCATCGGTACGCACATAAGATACGTTTCGTGGCTGAGCAATCATATTTGGATCAGGATCAACGCCAATTCCTTCTAGGAAGTTAACCAAACCTATACGCTCGATCATTTCACCTGTACGCTCGTGCTCAAGACCATTCTCTGCCCAGAAATCGATGATTTCTTCAGCAAGTTCTACGATAGTCTCGTAATCTTCTGGCGTATCAAGCTTCATGAACGGAACAAGTACTGTTCCCATCAAGTCACCGATCTTCAATGTACGCTTACCACCACAAAGAATCGTTACACCTTTATCTTCACCAGGACTAATTGCCTTAGGAACAACATTCATACAATGCATTGAACGAACACAGTTGCTTTCATCAGCGATTAATGAATTATCTTCACCTAATGATAACGAGCTTGAAGTACAACGTGAAATAACGTTATCCATCACATAATCAACACCCTTGTCAGCAACAAATGCTTTCCACTGCTCCTGATCTATTCTCTTATGATCTCTCCAAGTACCGATAACTGCAAAGTCAGCACGTTCAATGGCATTTTGACAATCATTAGGACAACCTGAAACCTTGAATTTAAACTTATAAGGAAGTGCTGGACGATGAACATCATCGGTAAAGTTATTCACAAGATGACGATGGATCGCATGCTCATTACAGTTCGACATTTCACAACGCGCCGCACCCACACAGGACATCGCAGTACGAACACACGGACCCGCCCCACCAAGATCCCACCCGTACTCATTTATTTCATCAAAAAAGTGCTGAAAACTATCATTATCGGCACCGATAAACATAATATTACCCGTTTGACCATGGAAAGTCTGAAGACCTGACCCATACTTCTCCCAGCTATCAGCGAGTTGACGCATCATTTCTGTCGAGTAGTAGTTACCAGGAGTCGGCTGCACGCGCAATGTATGAAACTCTCTTGACTCAGGAAAAGCATCTCCAACTTCTGAGAAACGTGGAATAATACCACCACCATAACCAAACACAGAGATAGTACCACCCTTCCAGTAACCCATCTTAGTTTCGTATGAATGCTCAAGCTGACCCATCAGACCATTAATAACATTGTTAATACGCTCATCAGGATGATCATCACGCATCTTTTTAAGACCCGTAATGAAGCTTGGCCATGGACCATCTTCTAAAACATCTAACATCGGCGTAGGATACTTCTTTATATCAGCCATAACTGTCTCCTAGTAAAATCAATTATTGGTAGCGTGATTAATTCACTTGCCACCATTCAAATTCAAACTTATAACGAATCTCTTATGTTTATGAATCAACCTATAAACAAAAGCCACTCAATTTTTCGAATGTAAGTATTCTAGTTCATTCCCTTAAAAGATAAACCTCACCCATGGGAGGCTAAGCAAAAACTATTCTACCCCTTTTTGGATAGTGCGGTTTTTATTTAGTGTATATCTCGTAATTAAGTAAACTGCTGTACAACACCATATGCTAATATACTTAAATTAGATAGCGTTACTTATGAAATTTAGAATGTTTACTGTAACTTATTCTATTCCTAATTGACTTTTAGAGAAATTTAATGGCTTCACCTTTTGATTTATCTGACACGTATAGTTACCAAAAATGGCGTAATATGAAGCTCTGTCAGGCTTTAAACTATCAGAATGATTTAAATGAATTATTTGTGACAATTCATAATTGTCAAGCACCTTCTACTCATGAAGTTGATCAAGTACTTAATAATTGTCTGCGCTACAGTTTTAGCTTTTATCGATTAAACAATGAAAGTAATAACCAAAAAGCTCACATCACGCAATTCGTAACTCAACTTGGATTGAAAAAATTGGATGCTAATATCTGTGCCGATAAAGATAAACTCACCTCTATAACGCAAGTTACTCATAAAGATCAACACAATTATATTCCCTACTCTAACAAACGCCTTAGCTGGCATACAGACGGTTATTACAACAGGTTAAATAAACAAATAAATGCCATGCTGTTACATTGCAAACACCCCGCTAAGTCCGGCGGTGCTTCTCTAATTATGGATCATGAAATTGCCTACATTCTATTACGTGATGAAAATCCTGAATATATCCGTGCATTTATGGATATTGATGCTATGACTATTCCTGCTAACATTTTAAACAATAAAATGATCCGTAAAGCTCAAACAGGACCTGTATTCTCCGTCTTAAGTAATGGTCAGCTTCATATGCGTTTTACAGCTCGCACCAGAAACATTGAATGGAAACAATCCTCCCCCACATTAGAAGCAGTTGATTTTCTTACGAACCTGCTTAATAGCAACTCACCCCATATTATTAAATATACATTGCAAGCAGGCGAAGGGTTAATTTGTAGGAATATATTACATCGCCGTACAAGTTTTGTGGACTATGAAGAATCCTATAAAAAACGCTTACTATATCGTGGTCGTTATTTCGACACCCTTAATCAACCCTAACGGAGGCCACTTATGCTTTCACTCAGTGAATTATTATTAGAACAAGGGCACAAGCTTACAAGCTTTGAAGACTTAAAAAAGACGATTCAAAAACAAGCCATTGACACAGGCGAGCTCTACTTCCAAGTAGATATCGAACCACCCGTATACTCTGATCGCCCCAATGACTGGCATGAACAGTTAAACTTAGCCTTTGAATCAGCCCGATAGTATTAGTCATGAAATCTGCAACTAACGTAACTTAATCTAGAGAGAAGATAATGTTTTGGCAAGAAGATGAAGACAAGAGTCTTCCCTATCAAATACCTGATGAAATTATAGATTTAAGTTTTTCTATAAGCTGTAAAACCTTACCTTTAGATCACGCTTGGTCATTATCTCAAGCCATACTAAAGCACTTACCTTGTTTAATTGATAAAGGTGTAGGAATCCACCAAATTCATGTGGCAGAAAGCAATAATGGCTGGATGCGACCGGATGATAACGAGGAAGGTGCCTTATTACACCCCTCTCGTCGCACAAAATTAACCTTAAGAATACCCAGTTTAGAGTTAAAGAAAGTCAAAAAACTGACTGGGGAAAAATTAATTTTGGATGGGCATGAACTCACGATAGGTAAATCGAAGAAGAAAGAACTCACCAACGACAGTGTTATTTTCGCACGACATGTACTAAGTCATATCAATGAAAGCGAAAATGACTTCCTTAAACGGATTGCACATGACATTAAAAAAATGACAGGCTTTACTGTAAAGAAAATGCTCTGTGGAAAAACACACTCAATTTATACCCCCTCCGATAAACTACTTACTCGGCACTTAATGATCGCAGACCTTGATAGTGAGTCATCTATAATAATACAACAAAAAGGCCTAGGAAATGAAAGGGTACTTGGTTGCGGGATATTTTTACCCCATAAAGGCATTAAATCTCTAAATTCAAGTGAATAAATCAACTAGATTAATTAATTTAATTTCAAGAATAAGATTTCATGATAAGCTTTGATCTTTAGACCATTTGTCTGTAACAACTAACCTTTAGCGATTAATTTAGGTAGTCTATCCCTATCTACACAATAAACGGCACAAACACCAATTGTGTTAACAATAAAAATAAGGAGCACCCATGTCTACTAAACAAACTATTCTCATAGCTGATGACTCAGACACGCAGCTTATGCATTTAAAAGGTATCTTGGAAGCAGCAGGTTACAATACAGTTACTGCAAGATCTGGAAATCAAGCGATTATAGCCAGTGAAAAAATGAAGCCTGATGCTATCATGCTAGATATTATCATGGAAGATGGTGATGGTTACAAAGCCTGTCGAACCATTAAAAAAAACCCAGCCTTAACAAATACACCTATATTCATGGTTTCTAGCAAATCAAATCCTGTAGATAGGCAGTGGGCTAAACAACTAGGTGCGACGGACTATATCGTTAAACCTTATGAAGACTCCGAAATACTAGATAAGCTAGTCAACGTATAAACTTTAGAATAAATCATAAAAATAACGAGATTAAGGCAATGGAAACCATTGAAAAAATCACTCTAAATCAAGAAAAAGTAAAGGGTAATTCAACAACATCATTCACTTCTACTTTAAATTCAAAAATTGGTCTAACTAACGCTGTAAGTAATGAAACAGTAAGACGTTTTTATTACACCGTTGGGCAATTCAATATTCTTATAGAAGCAGACTTAAAAGTAGAGAATTTCACAAAATTATCAATAAATAAAGTACCAAATATTCCAGCTTACAATCTAGGTATTGTTAGTATTCGTGGTGTGATAATGCCCGTTATTGACATGCATTCTTTTTTGGAAATTAAAAAACAGAACTCCAACTCTATAACAAATAATTACATGATGATTGAGCACAAAGACTATGCGCCCATCATCTTTCGTACAGACAACTTACCTTCAATGATAAACCTCGATAAATTTACTCAAAGTAAAAACCTTAAGAACACGCCAAACTGGGTGAAGCGACACCTTAATGATGGCAACACATCACTATTTGACATTAAACACTCAGAACTACTTTTACGCTTTACACAAAATTAAACTATAGTATTAAAACTCATAAAAATAATAAGAAAGGTCTTACCCATGCTAAACAAACTATCAATCAATACACGAATTCTAACACTTATCATTATCCCTGCACTTATTTTGGCTGCTCTTGGCTACACTTCATTGACAGCGATAAAGACTAACAAAGCAACCTCACAGTTAGTGCATGGCCATACAGATATTTTTACTTATGCCTACAAAACAAACCTAGAAGTAAACAAAGGATTCACAACGCTATTAACTAACATCAATTCAGGCTTTATCTTTTGGAGTGCTGCTGATAAAAGAACAACAAAAGCTATCGCTAAAATGGATAAAATAACAAGTAAGCTTGCAAGTGAAATTAATACTTATTGGACTCCCGAGCAAAGAAATACCCCCCAAATAAAACAAATATTTTCAAGTTATGACAGACTGATTCAATCATATAAAGCATTACAACCTATTTTCAAAAAAGAAGGAAATGATGTTAATAAGGCCGTTTTAGCTAAGTATGTGATTAAAAAGATGTATCCATTAAGCAATGCCTTAACATCTCAGTTACAAGCCTTTGCAAATGAAACTCGAAGTGCTTCAAAAAAAGAAGCAAAACATGTTATTAAGCATGCAGATGAATGGATTAATAAAATAACCTGGATAATTATTGGTGGTACTTTATTACTACTATTCATTGGCATCATGATTATGAAGTCAATTACAAAACCAGTTAAGAATTTAACTAACGTTGTTTATCGATTATCTGAAGGTGAATTTGACGCTCGAGCTGAAATCAAAGGTAGCGATGAATTATCAAATTTAGGTAATGCCTTTAATAATTTATTAGATGAACGTGAATCTACACTCATAAGCGTGGATACAGAACATAAAGAACTTAACCAATCTATTTTCCATTTACTTCAAGCTGTTGCCGAGTTGAGTGAACGTAACCTTACTATTCGTGCTACCGTTACAGAGGATGCTACAGGTCCAGTGGCAGATGCGATTAACTTACTAGCAGAAGAAACATCAGCAACCCTAAGCCAAGTTAAAAACATTGCATTAGAAGTAAATACTGCATCACAGCGTGTAAATACTCACCTTATGTCCGTTAATAAATTGGCCATGCAAGAGCAAGAACAGGCAATTGAAACGGCAGAACAAATGGAGCATATGCTCCAACGCCTAGACGGTATTGCAAACACTGCCGCCGAAACCAATACAATGGCAGGAAATACCAGTATTTCCACTAAAAAAGCACATGATTCAGTAACTCAAACACTAACGGGTATGGCTGATATACGTGAAACTGTACAAGAAACTGGTAAACGTATTAAACAACTCGGCGAACGATCTCAAGAGATTTCTCATGTTATTGAAATCATCAATACGATAGCTGAACGAACCACAGTACTTGCCCTAAATGCTTCAATGCAAGCAACAGCTGCTGGTGATGCCGGTAAAGGTTTCTCAGTAATCGCCGAGGAAATCCAACGTCTTGCAGAAAGCTCACGCGAATCTACAGGACAAATTTCAACCTTAGTTCGCAATATTCAACAAGAAACCAATACCACTATCGCAACTATGGATCAGACTATTGAACAAGTAGTTAACGGTTCAGTAAAAGCAGAAGATGCTGCAACTCAGATGAAAGAAGTACTAGAAACAACCTCACAACTCGTTGAGGCTGTTAACCATATTGCCGAAACATCTCGTGAACAGGTTGGTATTACTGAGGTACTTAAGCATAAAGCAGAAAGTATCCTTAAATCCACACAGTCTACAGGACAGGAACTTTTATCATTAACAGGTCTAAGTCGCAACATGTCTGAGTATGCACAGCGCTTAGTACAATCAGTAGGTGTATTTACACTGGATTCAAAACCTGCAGAAAATAATAACAATGCAAAAGTATAATTGATCGAAAATATCGATACTCAGGAGATTTACCAATGCATGATAATAATAACAATATTGCTATCGCGAATGAGCTAGAAGACATTGCTTTGCAATTAGCAATGCTAGATTCAACCGATATAAAGAGCGCCCTTGAGACTGTAGTGATGGAGTTACAGCGTATAGAAATGCTGGCTCAATTATTAGAAGTACCTGCTTTAGAATCCGTCAATAGCTGGATGATTTTAAATACAGCTATCAATGAAAAGAATGAAAAACAGCTACATTTCTTATTATCTGAGGGGCACTTCTCAAATTGGATCGATATGCTTGCTGCGTTATTGCGTGAACAGGACTCAAGTTTAGTTACCTCACTAATTACAGAACTAACAGATACTAAATGGCCTTCCCCTCTTTCAGAGACATCGCTTAAAATGCTTAATCAATGGTTAAACACCTCGGTAACTAATCGAGAAAACAATACAAATGACACAGTGAATAGCGATGAAAAAATTATTAAAGCCGATGCATTAAACACACTATCATCAGCAAACAGTATCCATCAACCTTCATTTGAAACTGAAAAAACGAGTGTTAACCTATTTGAAAATAGCTCACATGTAAATTCTATTGATGATCTACTAGTGAATACTGAACGAAGCACAAATGATGATCTTGCCATATTAGCTGAATTATCAGGTGCTACACCCAATCAAGAAGAATTTGAGGGGAGTATTGAAATTGATATCATCGATATGGTCGATGATATCCCTGAAAATGAGGTTATCCAAACAGAAGTAAAGCTTAATCAAGAGCATTCACCTAACGAAGATGATAAACATGCTCTAGTAAATGAAGACTCAATTACTGCCAATCAGATTGACAGTAATCACACTGCGCTAAGCAGCTTCACAGCTGAAGTTGACGATATCATTATGACGTTAGCTACAATCAGTGAATCGCCTGAAGATATATTTAACAATACCGATAAATATAGCGCTGAATTACAACGTTTACATTTATTATCTGAACTTACTAACTACGCTGCAATTGCAAAAGCAAGTGATTGGTGTGAAAAAAATATTCAAACCTTTTCGACTAAAAAATCAGCAGAGTCAACAAACTTTATTGCTAGCGGCGAATGCTGGACATGGTTAGAACTAACCAATGCAAGTCTCAACAATCCTGATGATATTTCACTATTGCCGGCGGTAACTGCCGAACTAATGCGAGAAGACTGGGCTGAGGTATTCCCTATTGAGGATTTAGAGTCTTTCATTTTATTCTTACAAAACCCAGAAGCCGATCAAAGTTTACTTATAAACGACTCCTTAAATGATAGCAGCCAAGAACAATCATCACCTGAATTGGATACAGTCATCAATGAAGAAGGAGACAATGAGCTCACACTAAAATGGGATGACGATGTACACCCTGAATTACTCTCTGTTTTCCTCCAAGAAACACCGGATCAAGTATCAGAGGTAGCAGCGCTACTGCTAACTATATCAAAAGGTGAAGCAGATAAAGACCAGCATCAACACGCAGCTCGAATTGCTCATACCATTAAAGGTGCTAGTGGCGTTGTTGGTATTGACGCACTGGTACAGTTCACGCATAAGCTTGAAGATATACTTGATTACTCGGTAATGCACAAATTACCCACTGAAACAGCTGATTTACTCGCCGAAGCCTCTGACTGTTTAGAAAGCCTATTTGAGGCGGTTCAAGATCAACAAACAGCACCAGAAGACTTTTTGCCCATTTTAGAGAAATTAACGGAATCAGCCAAAACATTAGCTTCTGATGAAAATGAAACTACTGAAAATGAACTGGATATGCCTGAGCTTCCTGATTTTATCACTAACAGTAATAAGTTAGATGATGACATCAACCCAGAAAAGCACCTAGCCGAAAAAACAGAAAAACAAAATATTGATAATTCCTCAATACAAGAAAGTACCTCAGAAATATCAGCAACAGCCAGTAATAACCAGAAAACAACACCAGTTTTTGCTCAAACGGCAAATACAACCAACACTACAACAGTACCCCCTAAAGAACAAACTAAAGTCAGTGAAGCGCATGTGCGTGTACCTCTATCCATCATAGACACACTACTAAATCTAGCGGGCGAGCTATCCATCACAGCCACACGTGTGTCAGATGAATTAAACAAAGCTATAGAAACCAATAAACTTACCAAGCAACAGGATGTAAAAGTCCATGAAATGCTTAACGAGCTATCCAATACAATTTCACAACAAGAAAAAAATCAAAACAAAACTGTTAATACACAAAAAACGAATAGTTTAGACTCATTAGAAATGGATTCTTACAATGAACTACATAGTATTTCTGGCTTATTAACAGAAAGCATTCTTGATGGTGAAGCAATAGAATCAAAACTAACACTTCAACTCCAAGAGCTTAGCTCACATCTAAACCGACAAGGTCAACTTAATAAAGAGTTGAGTGAGGTAATACTAAACTCGCGCATGGTATCCATAGACAGCCTAGTACCACGATTAGAACGCACAGTAAGACAAACCTGTCGTACAACCGGAAAAAAGGCAAAACTAATAATTACAGGAAATAATATCAATGTTGACAATGATATTATTAATGGTCTAACCGATCCGTTATTACACTTATTAAGAAACTCAGTCGACCATGGTATCGAAGACTCTCAACAAAGAACAAAACAGAATAAAAAAGAGCAAGGCGTAATAAACTTGGATTTCTCTCGCCAAGGTAACTTCATTGTCATGAAGCTTAAAGACGATGGAGCTGGCATCAACCCTGATAAAATCTACCAACGCGCTATAGATAAAGGACTCATTACACCAGAACAGTCTTTCTCAAAAGATGAGGCATTAAAGCTCATACTTTTACCAGGTTTTACTACACAAGATAGTATTAGCAATATTTCCGGTCGCGGTGTGGGCATGGACGTTGTAAAAACCAATGTAGAAAAGCTGAAAGGAACCATCGATATCGAGAGCACACCCAAAAAAGGCTCAACTTTTACGATTAAAATTCCACTAACACTGGTTACCTCAGGAACACTATTACTTGAAACGGCAAATAATCGTGTTGCGTTACCTGTGGATTCTATTGAGCAACTTACCTATTTAACACCTAAGGAAGTAATTCACAAAAATAATGCACATTATATTAAATATAATAAAAAAGACATTGTCATCCAAGCCCTGCCTAACTTATTATCATGGCCAGCAACTGAAATTGACTATAGCAAAGCACAAAACATAATTATTGTTAAAAGTAATAATAAAATTCATGCTGTTCATGTAGAAAAAATTATTAACTCACGTGAGCTTGTAATAAAAACTCTTGATCCATGGTTTACAAATAGAAAAGGGATCATTGGTGCTTGTCATTTAGCTGATGGTTCAGTTGCGCCTGTAATAAATCTTCCACAGTTGTTAGAGAATGATACTAGTGGCACAAATAAAAATAATGCTACTAAACAGCTCATTGAAGCAGCACCTGTCACAACACAAGCGAGACCTCAAATATTAGTGGTTGATGACTCACTCAGCAACCGTAAAGCACTTAGCTTAATTATCGAACAGCTTGATTATGATGTGCTAACAGCGGTAGACGGGCTAGATGCACTTAATATAATCAATGATAAGCATATAGATATGGTATTCACCGATTTAGAAATGCCACGTATGAACGGCCTTGAATTAACCCAAGCGATACGCGTATGGGATGACAAAAAAGACCTACCTATTGTGATGGTCACCTCGCGTACCACGAAGAAACACCAAGATCTTGCCACAAAGGCAGGCGTAGATGATTACTTAACAAAACCTGTAATCACAGAGGATTTACACGCTGCAATGGATACATGGTTAAAAACAACAAGCCTAGCTTAAGTACACCCAATTAAAAACTAAAAAGAAGAGAAGAATAAACATGAGCATTGAAAATAGTATTGGCATTTACACAGTAGGCTTAGACCCAAAAGAAATAGCCGTTTTTAACAGAGTTATTGCCTTTAGTGTAACCCATGGATTAGTTCAACATGAGAGCACAAGTGCTGATAGCGCTAATCTCATTATACTCAGTGAAAGTGAATCTGCTAGTATTAGTAAAAATGATGAAAACACAGTACATCTTGTTATCAGTAACGACGTAAATTGTAAACTGGGTGACTTTCAAACAACACGACCACTACTAATCACTCGTGTTATGAAAACATTACAGCAAGCAATTGATCTAACAGCATTAAAAATAGAGTTGAAAAACAACACTCCTATTAAAAAAGATATTATCCAACCAGCTATTATTGAAAATACAAGCAGTAAGCCTACCGTTATAGAAAAATCAACTCAAACACATGAAGAATTATCTACACAGGAGACAGCCCAATACAACCATCACGCCTTAGTGATTGACGACAGTGCTGCAATCAGAAAACAGTTAGAGCTAGAATTACGAGATGCAAATATCAGTGCTGACTTTGCAGAATCGGGTGAACAAGCATTAGAAATGATTAAAGAAACCCAGTACGATTTAGTGTTCCTCGACATTATCATGCCAGGAATTGATGGCTATGAAACTTGCAAACGCATGCGTGATATTACCGATTACAAAAAAACCCCAATTATCATGTTAAGTGGAAAAACATCACCGCTAGACGAAGTTCAAGGCGTTATTGCCGGTGCAACGACCTATCTGACAAAGCCAGTTAAAAGTGACAAGCTACAAGAAACGCTCAATCGCGTAACTACATGGTTAGAAAATTTTAATACAGCGGTTAAAGAGACAGCATAGGTAAAGAAATCCTAACACTACACAACCGCGTAAACTTCCATAAAAGCTTACGCGGTCTCATCCGTTTGCCGAATTAGCTTACCATTCACCTCAGCCCCAGCAGGTAACTCAAGCACATCGTAATGAACATCACCGTTAACACATGCTTGATCAAACAACTCAACCTTGCCTGTCGCATAAATATTGCCATCAACCTGACCATTAACAATCAGATGATTTACATGAATATCACCCGTAATAAGTGCACCTTCACTCACGATTAACACTGAATTAGTATCTTCAGACTTAGCACCACCTTTAATCGTGCCAACCACATGCAAGCCACCCTCAAACTGGATCACACCCGTTACCGTAGTACCCTCACCTATCAGTGTATTAATTTGCGTTCGTAAACGCTCTTTACCTTTTTTCTTTGATCCAAACATTAAACTTTCCAAGTTGATTTACAGGTCTTTCTAATCATACCAAACATACTTTCTTAAGGAGAACCTGAGTAAGTCGATTAGAATTTAGCGCAGAAAAATCTGTCGCTATTTTTCATGAAGTGAGTCGTAATAGTCACTCTACTGCGCCAATCTACGTGGAAAATATCGGCAGATTTGGCAAGCAAAAAATAATTGGACTTGATCAGGATTTCCTCAAGGTAGCAATGCCGGTTGCGATAGCGCAAAGGTTTCATCCAAGCCTAACATAATATTCATATTTTGCACCGCCTGACCTGCAGCCCCTTTTACTAAATTATCAATCACAGATAAAATGACCAATTGATTGCTTGATTCTTTTTTATGCAACGCAATTTGACAAATATTAGATGCTTTTACAAACCGAGTCTCAGGGTGTGACCCTTCAGGCAACACATCAACAAAAGGCTCATTTTCATAACGAGACTCATATAACGCCTGCACATCAGCTTGAAGC
>JALSJU010000126.1 GCA_026989145.1 Thiotrichaceae bacterium | reverse complement strand
TGGTGTGTTGATACTGTTTTTATATGAATATCCCCATTAGTGATTAAATTACGAATACTTAAATCGCTGAATGACCAAGGAATATTTTTCACGTCGATTTTATAAAGGCTGGGTTGGTCTGACGCAAGAAATCTTCCTAGGTAAGGATACAGACCATTTTCACCAATCGAGCGTTCAACAAATTGCTCTGCTGAAGCTACAAATTTTGTGCCTGTAGGGCCAAAAACGGTTAGGTCTTTAGAGCGATCTGTAAAGAATGCGCCTTTAATATAGGCAGAGAAGTCAGCACTGTGATCCACATGGAAATGAGTAAACAGCATTGTATCAACATCCCTAAAATCAGCTTTACTTTGTTTAAACCGTTGTAAGCTTCCAGGACCAGCATCCACGATGACACGAGCTTTGTTATCTAACCAAATGAGGTAGCCTGTGGATGCTTGACCATCAATCAATTCAGGGCCACGTGTGCCAAGCATCTGTAGTTTTACGCGTTGTGATTGGCATTTCTGTGGAACTACTTGAGTGCTGGTTGCAAATGCATTATTGATGATGAAAATTGAACTAGCAGTGAGAAGGGTTTTTAAGATCATTAGAGGTTCCTGAATTGATGGCTAATGTTACTATACGGTTAAATATAAATTTTAGGTGCTAAAAAAACAAAACTATGACAATTTTAATTAAACGACCTTTGGCACTTATTGTTTTACTCTTTTTAGCGACATTTAATGCACAGGCTAAAGACTTAATTTTTATATTGGCAGGTCAGTCCAACATGGCTGGTCAGGGAGATGCCTCGAAGCTTGCACCTGCATATCGACGAGCCCCGAACAATGTTGAGTTTTTTTATAATGGTTACAAAGCGCCTCTAAATCGTTTCAAACATTTTGGCCCCGAAATTGGTTTTGCACATGAGATTTCTCGTCACTTTCCTCATGATAAAATCAAGCTGATAAAGTTTGCTGTGGGTGGTACTTCAATGTTTGCATGGGACCCAATATGGAATGCAAATAAAGCTAATTCGACGAGAAATGCTAGTGCAGGGCCGTTATTCAATAAATTAATTAAAACCGTAAATATTCAATTTGATAGTAAGAGTGATAATCTCGCTGGGATTATTTGGATGCAAGGTGAGACAGATGCAAAATATACTAGTGCAGCAAAGCAATACGCGGGTAATCTCAATCGATTTGTGAGTGCTTTGCGTTCAAAGCTATATTCGCCTAATGCCATGTTTATTATGGGTAGTATTAATCCACCTTTAGAAATGTTCCCTTCAACAGCTATTGTTCAGCACGCACAAAAGCTATCAGCTAGACGTATAAGAAACCTCCGCTTGGTAAAAACAGATGATTTGGCAAAGCGAAATGATGGTTTACATTACAATACGGAAGGGCAATTAGAATTAGGTAAGCGCTTTGCAAGAGCCTTCTTTAAAACCCAGCTTGTACAAGCTAAGTAGTCATGATTTTAAAATGTTCTATCATTGGATTTAGAGAGTAGTTGTACAAAATTTTGGAGAAATTATGCGTAGAAACAAAGCCCCTTATTGGTTGTTTATATTACTATTGTTGCCCACGTATTCTGTATTCTCAGATGATGTTTTTACGATGGAGGATATAAATGCATCGTTACAGATGGAATATCAAAGCCAGTTAGTCTTGCAACCTGCAACAAAATACAAAGCGCAAACGATGAAAAAGAAAGTGGCGCCAAAGCAGCGTTTGCAGCGTAAAGTTGCGTTATCTACGCCCGCTCATCAGCCTACTGTGCAAACGCCTACTCCAGATAAAGATGAGTTATTTGCGGCAGCAACGACGGGGAATGTAAAACTAATCACACATTTGTTGCAGCAAGGAGTTGATGTAAATAGTGCCAATAGAGAAAGGGAAACCTCTTTGCATATGGCGGCAGCTAATGGACGTTATACTTCGGTTATTTACTTGATAAATCATGGGGCAAACATTCATGCACGAACCATAAAGAATTGGTTGCCAATTCATCATGCGGCAAGATTTCGTCAAGCTAATATTGCAAATTATCTGATACAAAAAGGGGCGTCGCCCCATGCAAGAACGTCGGATGGATTAAGTGCTATTGACATAGCTAAAACGTTAGGAGATCAACAGCTTTTGAGAATTTTTGGGGTAAAGTGAGTGAGCTTTGTATTTGCCAAAATATGAACAGACTGTAAAAAAGCCACTTCACTCATCTTAGGGTGAAATGGTTTTAGTTAAGGTTGATAGGTTGTATTAGCCAGCAGCAGCTCTTGTTACATAGTCTTGATAGGCAGGAAGTGCTATAGCAGCAAGAACTCCTATAACAAAAACAGCTAATAACAATAATGCTACGATAGTCATTGCCTTACCATTAGGTGGTGGCTGTAGGCCATATTTATTCGAGCTTTTGGTGCCAGGGATAACGTAAAATATTAATGAGACTAATGGGATAAACATTACCAAACTAAGCCATCCCGTGACATTAAAGTCGTGTGAACGTTGAATGGTTAAAAAAATAGAAATCACAAAAATAGCAATATAGGCAGCCCCCATTAGAAAGGGTCCAGCGACAGGAATCAACATCATTAGTCCAGCAAGAAGTGCGCCTACAAGGGTAATGCCTATTGTGTACATTATGTAACGAATACGCCCAATACGACCTTTTGCTGTAAATATTTTTAAATCACCAAAACCATCATCGCTTTGAATATCGCTAACAGCGGCGGTTGGTGTTGAATATGGATTACTTTGTTCCATGAATTTTCCTTTTTTGAATATTATTGATTTGCTGAACTATTATTTTTGTTAGCTTCAGTATACGAAGTATATTTGCCAGAGGCTTAACCGGTGCTTAAATATTTGGTTCGTTTTCAGAAAAGCGGAATTTTTCTATTTTCCATTCGGTATCTTCACTGCAAGTAATAACCAAACACGAAGGGCCGCCATGGTTACGTGTGTTACCAGCAGCGCCAGGATTAACGACCCAAGGATTACTGCTTTTATCGATGACTTGTTTGTGTGTATGCCCATAGATAATGACTTTGGCATCGCTATGTGTATTTCGTAAAGAGTCATGGCAGGGTTGATGTGCACCGTGAACGTGTCCATGCTCTATAGTGATTTTTCCTCCGGGAAGATCAACACTCAGTACCTTAGGTAATTTTTTATTTGTGATATGACAATAAGGATCATTATTACCAGTGACAGCAATAACTTTGCCTGTTTTAGGCTGCATTTTTTCAAGAATATCTGCACCGCAAATATCACCGGCATGAATGGCAATGTCGCATTCACGGATAAGCTCTATGATTCGCGGATCAAGAAATGCATGGGTGTCCGATACGACGGCTACGGTGGTTGCCATTATTAAAACCTATTTGATTTATCTTATATAAGACGTAAAAAGAAACGTATTACATCATAATGCGCAGGTATTTCGTAGAGCCATTAATATTTTATGGCATATATTTTAGTTATAGTAGTTCAGCAGAGTGACCAGATCTCATGATGGAGAATTTTTTCCCTGAGATGGATGAATAGAATACTTATAGATATCAATAAGCTTAGATTATTGGTGTAGAAGTTTTTCTACTCTGTACTTAAAATGATAATGGTAGTAGTCTTTGCCCGTTTATTAGGCTTTATGCATTCGGTAAATGGGTGAAAATAAGTACGCCAATCTATCTAAAGCGCTGTAAATATTAGCAATTTATAATTTGTTATATATTTCATCCAAAAGTCTCGCTATATCATATATAGCAGTCTGCCAGTATAGAGCTACCAAATTTTAACACTATCACTACTCCCTTTTGGGTCGTAGATACGAGGAAATAATAAGGATGATTAAACCAATTGGTTCTGACGAACTACAACCACGCTTTGTGTATGACACTGTAGAACATGAAAAGCTAAGTAAAGAAGCTGAATCTCTACCTTCAGTCGTCATCAGTTCACAAGCTGCTGCTAATGCCGTCATGATGGGTGGTGGTTATTTCAACCCATTGAAAGGTTACATGAATGTAGCTGATGCAATGGGTGCGGCAGAAAAAATGACCTTAACAGATGGTTCGTTTTTCCCTGTTCCCGTTCTTTGCTTACTTGAAAATACAGACGCAATTGGTGATGCAAAACGTATCGCATTACGTGACCCTAATGTAGACGGAAACCCTGTTATTGCGGTTATGGATGTAGACGCAGTTGAAGAAGTGACTGATGCACAAATGAAAACGATGACAGATAAAGTCTATCGTACTGATGATATGGAGCACCCCGGTGTTCAAGCTTTTAATACTCAAGGGCAAATCGCTGTTTCTGGCCCTATCCAAGTATTGAACTTCAGCTACTTCCAATCTGAGTTCCCAGATACATTCCGTACTGCGGTTGAAATCCGTAATGAAATTGCTGAGCATGGTTGGAATAAAGTGGTTGCCTTCCAAACACGTAATCCTATGCATTTAGCTCACGAAGAACTTTGTCATATGGCAATGGAGCGCCTTGGCTGTGATGGTCTGGTTATCCATATGTTACTGGGTAAACTTAAAGAAGGTGATATTCCTGCGCCAGTGCGTGATGCAGCTATTCGTAAAATGGTTGAGGTTTACTTCCCTGAAAACAGCGCAATGGTAACGGGTTACGGTTACGATATGCTTTATGCAGGGCCACGTGAAGGTGTGCTTCATGCTTACTTCCGTCAAAATATGGGTGCTACGCACTTCATTATCGGTCGTGACCATGCTGGAGTAGGCGACTACTACGGTGATTTTGATGCACAAACTATTTTCGATGATGAAGTACCAGAAGGTGCGATGGAAATCGAAATGTTCATGGCAGACCACACAGCTTGGTCTAAGAAATTAGACAAAGTTGTAATGATGCGTGAAGTGGATGATCATACGAAAGATGATTTTGTGCTGCTTTCAGGAACTAAGGTACGCGAGATGCTGGGTAATGGTGAAGCGCCACCTAAAGAATTCTCACGTCCTGAAGTCGCTAAGATTTTGATTGAATATTACCAAAGTCTATAAGCACAATACCCGCTCTTAGTGGGCTAAAAAAAATCCGAGTTATCGAAAGATACTCGGATTTTTTGTTTTTATCAGATTGAATTGATTGCTATATTGTATATAGCCTATTTCTTTATACGAGCTTGCCCCAAAGGTCATGCTCGTCAGCGTGCGTTATCTCAACTTGGGCAAACTGTCCTGCTTCTAACAGTTCTCCTTCAATATAAACAACGCCGTCTATTTCAGGTGCATCGCTACTACTGCGCGCAATGGTAATGTCATCTTTTTCTGTTGCACCTTGGGTCGAATCATCTGTTAATACGGTCATAGTTTGTCCGATCTTTGCCGCAAGCTTGTTAGCGCTTATCTCTGCTTGCACTTCCATAAAACGTTCTAGGCGATATTGTTTTTCATCTTCGGGCACATGGTTAGGGAGTTTGTTTGACTCTGCGCCGTCAACTTCTGAATAAGCAAAACAACCGACACGGTTTAGTTGTGCTTCACGTAAGAAGTCCAAGAGTACTTCGAAATCTTCTTCAGTCTCCCCTGGGAATCCTGCGATAAAGGTACTACGGATTGTGAGATCAGGGCAAATACTGCGCCACTTTGCTATGCGGGTTAATACCTTCTCTGCATGGGCAGGGCGGCGCATATCTTTTAATATTCTATGACTGGCGTGCTGAAAGGGAATGTCCAAATAAGGCAAGATGCCTTTATCAA
The DNA here is from genome assembly GCA_026989145.1 of Thiotrichaceae bacterium. Classification (GTDB taxonomy): domain Bacteria; phylum Pseudomonadota; class Gammaproteobacteria; order Thiotrichales; family Thiotrichaceae; genus Cocleimonas. The sequence continues at coordinate 2,379 of JALSJU010000126.1, read as the reverse complement.
TATTCTCTGACATTAATGGAATAAGTTTATCAACATGAGGGTAAGGGTAAACATAATGCAAGCGAACCCACGCATCTAACTCGCTTAATGATTCACTTAATTGTTGGATGTGAGATTTAATCGGCTTGCCATTCCAAAAACCTGTGCGATATTTTGTGTCTATGCCGTAGGCGCTGGTATCTTGTGAAACGACTAACAGTTCTTTTACGCCTGCATTAATTAAATTTTCTGCTTCTTGCATTACATCACCAATCGGGCGACTAACTAAGTCGCCACGTAAAGAAGGGATAATGCAAAATGAGCAACGGTGGTTACAGCCTTCTGATATTTTTAAATAGGCGTAATGCTTAGGCGTGAGTTTAATGCCCTGTGGCGGGACAAGGTCAAGATAAGGGTCATGTGGTGGTGTCAGGTGCTGGTGGATTGCTCCCATCACTTCCTCATAGGCGTGAGGGCCTGTTACGGCTAATACACCAGGGTGTGCATCAAGTACCTTGTCAGATTCCGCACCTAGGCACCCCGTGACGATAACTTTGCCGTTTTCTTCTAGTGCTTCGCCGATAGCATCTAATGATTCTTCTACTGCACTATCAATAAAGCCACAGGTATTAATCACAACGACATCAGCCCCATCGTACTCTGGAACGATATCGTAACCTTCAGTTTTTAGCTGAGTCAAAATTCTTTCAGAATCAACTAATGCTTTAGGACACCCTAAACTTACAAAACCAACACGAGGGTTGTCCCCTTTTTTAGTAATCACCTTGAATTACACTCCTATCAATTAGGTATAGATCAGGTTCTGTTTTTCAATGAACCTAAGCTTAACAAGCACTTATGGTATGCGATAACGAATTAAATGGCACTGTATTTATGCACAGACAGTCAAATTGATCAAAATAGAGGTGATAAAGTGCAAGATTGCGCATATTTCACGTTAATCCCATTAATTAATGCTTGTAAGTTATTGATATTGTTTTAATAATAAGAAGTGGTCAAAAATTGACCAATTTGTAGTGGGGCTAAATACAGCCTCGTTAATTGAGGTGTTTCACAAGGATACTCACAGAGTTATCCACAGAAACTGTGGACAACTTCGTTTGCTAAAGATGTCAAGCCTTGAGAGTTGAAAAATGACGAAAAAGAGTAAATATACATTGAAAAAAAAGTATTCAGGCGTTTTTTTAAATGCTATAGGGTTGGTGTCAGTCAGAAAATAAATACTATTACCCACCCCATTATTGGTATACAAATCTCAGCTTGTTTGCATTAGTATCGCAAGCAATATTTCTATCCGCTTTTTTATTATTCCCCATTAGTAAAATAAAGCGCTCAATTTCTCAATTAGGAGTTCTTATGTCAATTAAACATCCTGTCGTTGCTGTTACTGGTTCATCTGGAGCAGGTACTACTTTCGTAAAACGTGCTTTTGAAAACATTTTTCGCAGAGAAGGTATTAATCCTGCAATTATTGAAGGTGATAGTTTTCACAGTTTAAGCCGTCTTGAGTTTGGTGAAATGGTTAAGAAGACAGAGGCTGATGGAAATAATCATTTTAGTCATTTTGGCCCTGAAGCAAATGATTTCGCAGCACTAGAAGCAACTTTTAAAGCTTATGGTGAAACAGGTATTGGCAAAAAACGTTATTATTTACACAATGATGACGAAGCGGCAGAGCACAATGCTCGTTTAGGCTGTAGTCAAAACTCTGGTGAATTTACACCTTGGGAAGATATCAAAGCAGGTAGCGATTTATTATTTTACGAAGGTTTGCACGGTTTAGCGGCAGACGAAAAGCAAGGTGTTGATACTTCTCAGTATGTAGACTTAGGCGTAGGTGTTGTGCCAAGTGTTAACTTGGAGTGGATTCAAAAAATCCACCGTGATCATGCAGAGCGTGGTTATGATGAAGAAGTGATTGTTGATACGATTTTACGTCGTATGCCAGATTACGTGCATTACATTGCTCCACAGTTCTCACGAACAGACATCAACTTCCAGCGTGTGCCTACGGTTGATACGTCAAACCCTTTTATTGCGCGTGATATTCCTACGGCTGATGAAAGTTTTGTAATCATTCGCTTTAGTGACCCACAAAAATTCTGCATTGATTTTCCTTACTTGTTAAATATGATTCATGATTCATTTATGACTCGTCGTAATACAATCGTTGTTCCTGGTGGGAAAATGAGCATGGCAATGGAAATCATTCTTGCTCCAATTATTCACCGTTTTATTGAAGAATCTAAAAAGTAGTTTTGTGCCTGCTAGCTGCCCTTATCGGGAAATAGGGCTGAAGAAGGGAATTCTGCCTAGATAAAGCCCTTTTTCTTATGCCACCCCCCCCTCGATTTTCGCTGTTTTGTACATACAAATCGT
>JALSJU010000125.1 GCA_026989145.1 Thiotrichaceae bacterium | reverse complement strand
AATAGCAATATACTTAATGACCCGCAGCTCGCTATTATTGGTAGCCGAAACCCCACCAAAAGTGGCACAGACAACGCCGTTAGTTTTGCTAAACACCTTGGTAAAACAGGGCTTTGCATCACCAGCGGACTAGCGCTAGGTATTGACGGCAGCGCACACCAAGGCGCACTACAAGCCAACGCCCCCACCATTGCGGTAATTGCCACAGGCATTGACCGTGTTTACCCTGCGGTACACCGTGATCTTGCACATGAAATTGTAGAAAACGGCGCGATTGTTAGTGAGTTTCCTATTGGCACGCAGCCAAAAGCAGAAAACTTCCCACGTCGCAACCGTATTATTAGTGGTTTATCTCATGGCACTTTGGTTGTTGAAGCAGCCTTACAAAGTGGCTCACTGATAACGGCACGTCTGGCAATGGAGCAAAATCGAGAAGTTTTTGCGATTCCTAGCTCTATTCACAATCCGCTAGCAAAAGGCTGTCATCAGCTAATCCGTCAAGGTGCCAAACTGGTTGAAACGGCGGACGATATTTTAGAAGAAATGGCGAGCGTGATTGACCTGAATGATTTAGATACACTGCCTAATAAGGGAGATAATCAAGATCAACCAACTCAAATAATTTCAACGGATGAAAAAGAGGACAAAGAAAAAAATAACGCAGAATACCAACTCGTACTCGATAAAATGGGCTTCGATCCTACACCAATCGACCAACTTGTCATAGATACCGGTTATAGCCCTGAAGCCTTATCTGCCATGCTGTTAATGCTAGAATTACAAAACAAAGTATCCTCCAATGGGGGCGGGACTTATACGCGCCTTTAGGGCACGTCTATTAATTAGGCAATTCATCTGGCAACGCCAAAAAGCCAGAATCAAGGCGTAACTTTGAAGCCATGTCTAGACCTGTCAAAAAGTTACAACACAGAGTCTGGCTTTTTGGCGTCGCCCCGTAGGGCGAACTTTCAAACGGTCATCTTCGTTGTTGTGCCTCTTGTGAAGGCAATAAGCATTCACTTCGATACACGCCTAGAATATGACCGCTTGAAAGTTCGCAGATGAAATGCCTAATTAATAGACGTGCCCTTAAGTAACTGAAACGCAACCAATAGTCTGCAAATTAGTCCATTCAAGTGACAAAAATCAAGTTTTACTATAAAATAGCGTCTAGAAATACCCCGTAAATATAAAATTATTTATTACCCCCACTTAGTAACCGCTATTACTGAGATATAAATAATTTAAAAGATGTGAGCCCCAATTCATGACTGAAAACACATTAGACGTGCTTTTTTATTTGTTTGATCATTATTCAGACACCGATGATATTTCACAAAATCGTGATGTATTACACGGCTATTTAGAAGAAGCAGGTTTTCAAAACAAACGTATCCACAAAGCCTTTGATTGGTTAGAAAGCCTTGCGGATGACGACCAAATTTATCTCTCAGCACCACAATCACAGTCCATTCGTCATTTCTCCAAGTTTGAGAAACGCTGGTTTAACGATGAGTGCCAAGAATACATGCTATCACTTTCGAATGAAAATGTACTCACCGCTGAAATGTTTGAAAGAACGGTAGATCGCGTACTGTCTTTAGGTGATAAAGAATTCGACCTAAATCGCTTAAAGTGGGTCATTCTTATGTTATTACTCAACCAGCCAGACACCGAAGCAGAGTATATTTGGATGGATGATGTAGCCTTAGGCGATGAACCACCTGTCTATCATTAATTACCCTATTTCATAAAAATGAAAAAGTAGATAACTGCCACAGTCATCTACTTTTTTTTTGCTTCTTCTTTACAGCTCTTTAGTTTCCGTTGTATGGTTGCCTCAATTTCAACCTTAATAAATCAACAGAAACAATCAATATGGGCAGATCACTCGTTATTGTGGAGTCGCCAGCAAAGGCGAAAACCATCAACAAATACCTTGGTAAAGACTATATTGTAAAGTCGAGTATCGGTCATATCCGCGACTTACCTAAAGGCGGCGGCTCAACCAAAGGTAAGAAAAAAGCCCCAACCTTGGCAACCCTCACCAAAGGCATGTCGGAGGCGAAAAAAGAAGCCTTTAAGAAAAAACGCGATACTGATAATCTTTACCGCCGCATGGGCATCAACCCAGAAAAAAGCTGGGATGCCCAATATGAAATTCTCCCTGGTAAAGAAAAAGTCGTCGCAGAATTACAAAAACTAGCAGCCAAAGGCGACAAAGTCTATCTCGCGACCGATTTGGATAGAGAGGGTGAGGCGATTGCGTGGCACCTTAAAGAAGTTATCGGCGGTGATGATAGCCGGTTTGAGCGCGTAACCTTTAATGAGATTACAAAGTCAGCCATTCAAGAAGCGTTTGAAAAGCCTGACAAGTTAGATATTAACCGCGTAAACGCGCAACAAGCTCGACGTTTTTTAGACCGCGTTGTAGGCTTTATGGTCTCGCCTTTATTATGGGCGAAAATTGGTCGTGGTTTATCCGCAGGTCGAGTTCAATCAGTTGCGGTTCGCTTAATTGTTGATCGTGAACACGAAATCAATGCCTTCAACCCTGTTGAGTTTTGGGATATTCACGCCGATCTTGCTACTAAAGCAGGCGAAGCATTACGCGTAGAAGTTACTAAAGATAACGGTGCACCATTCAAACCCGTTAATGAAAAACAGGCAATGGATGCGGTCGCTAAATTAAAAACAGCTGACTATTCATTATTAAAGCGTGAAGACCGTGCGACCACCACTAAACCAAAAGCGCCTTTTATAACCTCGACGTTACAACAAGCTGCCAGTACCCGCTTTGGCTTTGGCGTAAAACGCACCATGGGGCTTGCACAACGTTTGTATGAACGCGGTTACATCACTTATATGCGTACTGACTCGACCAATTTAAGTGCTGATGCTTTGGACAGTGTGCGCGGTTTTATTGGCAAAAAATACGGCAAAGATTATCTGCCCACCAAGCCTAACTTTTACGGCTCAAAAAGTGGCGCGCAAGAGGCGCATGAGGCAATTCGTCCCTCTAACGTAAAAGTCATGCCCACAGATTTACAAGATGTTGATGATGCTGCTAAAAAACTGTATGAGTTAATCTGGCGACAGTTTGTGGCGTGTCAAATGACACCCGCTAAATACGACTCAACCCGCCTAACCATTCAAGCCGGTCAATACCATTTAAACGCATCGGGTCGTACCATGCGCTTCCCGGGTTGGACCAAAGCGCAACCACCACTAACTAAAAAAGATCAGCCAGACTTGCCTGATTTAAGTGAAGGTGATCCACTCAATTTAGTGGAGCTTGACCCCCAACAACACTTCACTAAGCCACCACCACGCTACACTGAAGCATCGTTAGTTAAAGAGTTGGAGAAACGCGGCATCGGTCGCCCATCAACTTACGCATCAATTATTTCAACCATTCAAGACCGTGGTTATGTAAAAGTAGACTCACGTCGCTTCTTCGCCGAAAAAATGGGTGAGATCGTAACCAAACGCTTAGTCGGAAGCTTTGAAGAATTAATGAATTTCGACTTCACCGCCGAAATGGAAAAAGAGTTAGATGAAATCGCCGATGGCAAGCTGCAATGGAAGGACGTGCTCAATGACTTCTACAAAGAGTTCAAAGTCACTCTAGAGAAAGCCAAAGACGAGCCAGAAAAAGGTGGCATGAAGACCAACGAAATGGTCATGACCGAAATCACCTGCCCCGACTGCTCACGCAATATGGGCATTCGCACCGCTGGTACTGGGGTATTCCTTGGCTGTGATGGTTATAATCTACCGCCAAAAGAGCGCTGTAAGAAAACCGTAAACCTCGTCCCTGCTGAAGAGTCTATCGACGTAAACAATGAAGATGCTGAAACCGAAGCCTTAATGGCACGCAAGCGCTGTAGCAAATGCGATTCAGCCATGAAAAGCTACTTCATTGATGAAAGCACCAAGCTCCACGTTTGTGGTGACAACCCCGAATGTGATGGCTACGAAATCGAAAAAGGCACCTTCAAACTCAAAGGCTATGAAGGCCCAGTGGTTGAATGTGAAAAATGTAAGAATGATATGCACTTAACCACAGGTCGCTTCGGACCCTACATGAAATGTAGCAATGAAGAGTGTGGCAACACCCGCAAAATTTTACGCAATGGAGAAGTCGCCCCACCGCGTGAAGACCCAGTGCATCTACCAGAACTAGAATGTGAAAAGTCGGACGCTTACTTCATTCTACGTGATGGTGCGGCAGGCTTGTTTATGGCCGCTAGCACCTACCCAAAATCACGCGAAACCCGCGCACCTTTAGTTGCCGAGCTACAACGCTTCAAAGATCGCATCTCTAAAAAGTTTTATTTCCTTGCTGATGCACCCGCAGAAGACCCACATGGCAACATGGTTGCGGTACGTTTTGACCGTAAAACGAAAGAGCATTATGTGCGCTCTGACGTGGACGGAAAAGCAACCGGCTGGTCTGCACGCTATGAAGGTGGCAAGTGGATTGAAACCTTAGCGAAGAAAAAAGTAGCCAAGAAAAAGAAAGCGGTTAAAAAGAAACCAGCGAAGAAGAAAGTTACTAAGAAGAAGTAATAAGCTACTGCAATGTTGATGGCCCTTCATGGGTTGTTTGATAATGACTATCTTTCTTCACTGCTGGCCGTAAGTGATTCTGCGGTAAAGACGCATGGTGCTCTAACATTCGCCAGCCATTTTTTTGTCTAATATAAATATTCGTCGCGATAATCAAGGAAACCTGCGCATCAGGGTGATGACTCTGTGCAATACGTTCATTCACCAAATGCACAGCAACATCGCCAAATATATTCACATTAACCACATTCGGGTATACGACTGGCTCAACACTATTCGCTAAAATCCCCGACCAGCTTTCTAATACGGCCTTTCTGCCCAATACTGGCGTAGCCCCTGGGTGAACACAAACTACACCGTTATGATCTGCCATCACTGCATTCATCAGTTGAATATCGCCCATTTCAAAGGCAGAGTAAAAAGCAGATTCAGCTTCTACGGCAGTTGCAAAATAGGTGCTTGACTGGCTGGCTTTCATAATTTCCCCCTCAAAGAGAAGCTAAACTATAGTAGCAGTTTGAAAACAAGGCTAGTATCCCTGCTTTTAATAGTTTGATCACTATAGGAAAGGAAACTATGTAATCAGTCAATAAGCCTGTAGAATCCGCCACCTTAATTATTATCTCTCGGACTCTCCCTTGATCTCTACAGCAAATATCACCATGCAATTTGGCTCTGAGCCACTTTTTGAAAATATTTCGGCTAAGTTCGACAATGGCAACTGCTATGGCTTAATCGGCGCTAACGGTTGCGGAAAGTCCACCTTAATGAAAATTATGAGCGGCGAGCTAGAACCTACTTCTGGCAATGTGTCGGTCACCCCCGGTGAGAAACTGGGTATCTTGAGTCAAGATCAATTCGCCTTTGAACAGGTTAGCGTGATTGATGCGGTGATTATGGGCGATAGAGAACTCTGGGAGGTAAAATGTGAACGTGAACGCATTTATAGCTTGCCTAAAATGTCCGATGCCGACGGCATAAAAGTAGGCAATCTTGAGGCCGAATTTTCCGAAATGGACGGTTATACCGCAGAAAGTCGTGCTGGAGATATTTTATTAAACGCCGGCATCGAAGAATCACTCCACTTTGGTTTAATGAGTGAAGTTGCACCCGGTCGTAAACTACGAGTGTTGCTCGCACAAGCCTTGTTTGCTAATCCTGATATTTTGTTATTAGATGAACCCACTAACAACTTGGATATCGAGACAATTAACTGGCTCAGCACCGAATTAAACAAGCGCACTTGCACGATGGTAATCATATCGCACGACAGGCACTTCTTAAATTCAGTTTGCACCCACATGGCTGATATTGACTACGGCGAACTCCGCATCTACCCCGGAAACTATGAATACTATCTCGAAGCATCCAGCCTGATACGCGAACAGTTACTCGCAGGTAATACTAAAAAGAGTGAAGAAATTGCAGAGCTACAAGAGTTTGTCAACCGCTTTGGTGCAAACGCCTCAAAAGCAAAACAAGCCAGCTCACGCGCAAAAAAATTAGACAAAATAAAGCTCGATGAAGTGAAATCATCCAGCCGAAAAACACCAGTACTAAGCTTTAAACAACATAAAAAATTACACCGAAATGCCTTAGTCCTAGAAGAACTCTCACACGGTTTTAATGGCGAAACACTATTTATTACCAATGATGTGATCCTTGATGCGGGATCCCGCTTAGCCGTTCTGGGCGATAATGGCACAGGAAAAACAACTTTTTTGCGCTGCCTAATGGATCAACTCAAGCCAAACAGTGGTAGCTATAAATGGTCAGAAAATGCCGTCGTAGGCTACTGCCCACAAGACAATACCCTAGACTTTGATAACGACCTAACTTTGTTTGACTGGATGATGCAATGGCGTACGCCTAAACACGATGATTTAAAAGTACGTGGTTTATTAGGGCGATTATTATTCACCGAAGACGACTTTAACAAAAAAGCCAAGGTCTGCTCAGGTGGTGAGAAAAACCGTTTGTTATTCGGCAAACTAATGATGCAAGACACCAATGTACTGATATTAGACGAGCCAACTAACCACATGGACATGGAAGCCATTGAGGCGCT
>JALSJU010000124.1 GCA_026989145.1 Thiotrichaceae bacterium | reverse complement strand
ATCATCTGATCACCGGTTAGCACGGGAACAGATGATCCTCCAGGAATTACTGCTTTAAGCTTATGACCATCTTTCACGCCACCCGCTAGTTCAAGTAACTCTTTAAACGGAATTCCCATTGGTACTTCAAAGTTCCCAGGGTTATTTAAATGACCTGACATAGAGAATAATTTTTCTCCGCCAGAGCCCTCAACACCCATATCTTTAAACCACTCTCCACCACCTGAGAGAATTTTAGGAATAGAGGATAATGTTTCGGTATTATTAATTGTTGTCGGGCGACCATATAAACCATAACTCGCAGGAAAAGGCGGTTTGAAGCGTGGCTGCCCCATCTTACCTTCCAGCGACTCCAATAGCGCCGTCTCTTCACCGCAAATATAAGCACCCGCGCCGAGTGAGCCGTACAAATCAAAGTCGACCCCACTGCCTAAAATATCTTTTCCGAGCAACCCTGCTTCGTAGGCTTCTTTAACAGCTTGCTCAAAACGAATTGAAGGCTCGTCCATAAACTCGCCACGCATGTAGTTATAACCAACGGTTGCGCCGATACAATAGCCAGCGATTGCCATACCTTCAACCAAAGCGTGCGGATTAAAACGTAAAATATCACGATCTTTACAAGTACCCGGCTCTGATTCATCTGAGTTACAAACGATGTATTTTTGGCCTGGCATATTGCGTGGCATAAAGCTCCACTTTAAACCCGTGGGAAACCCCGCTCCGCCACGCCCTCTTAAACCAGACTCTTTCACTTCGTCAATAATATCGTCTATATCGATATCGTCTTTAAGGATTTTTTTCCACGACTCGTAACCACCTTCTTTCAGGTAGCTTTCTAAGGTATGCGACTCATCGCCGTATTTTTTTGTTATGAAGCAAACTTGATCGACCATTATTTGCCTCCTTCTTTATCAGGATTAGTGATTTCTGGTTCATCAGACGAGCTTTGAGGCAAACAACCATCCAGCAACTCATCAACTTTTTCAAGAGTTAAGTGCTCATGGTAAACATGGTTTAACTGCATCATCGGTGCACCACAACAGGCTGCTAAACATTCTTCTTCGATTTTAAAGTAAAACTCGCCATCTGGTGTTGTTTCACCATGTTTTATGCCTAGCTTATTTTCGATATGCTCTACAATTTTATCCGAGCCGTTTAACATACAAGAAATGTTGGTACACACTGCAATGGTATTTTTACCCGCTGCTTTCTTATCCATTTCATACATGGAATAAAAACTCGCCACTTCATACACAGCAACACTAGGGATACCTAAATATTCAGCCACCGCATCCATCTTCTCATACGAAAGATAATGATCTTCATGCATGACCGCACGCAAGGCACCGAGTAGCGCCGATTGCCGCTGATCTTCAGGGTAACGCTTGAGCCAGTGATCAATCTCATGGCGCTCATGTTCAGTCAAAATACTTTGTTTATTAGGCTTATTAAGAGAAGACATTAGCGATCCACCTCTCCAAATACAATATCCATCGTACCGATCACGGTAACCACATCCGCCAACATATGACCTTTAGTTAACTCATCCATCGCCGACATATGCGCAAAACCGGGCGCGCGCACTTTTAAACGGTAAGGCTTATTTGCGCCATCAGACACAATATAGCAGCCAAACTCACCCTTAGGATGTTCAATTGCCGCATACGCTTCGCCTTCTGGCAAACAGTAGCCTTCGGTTGCCAGCTTAAAATGATGAATCAGTGCTTCCATATCCCCCTTCATTGCCTCACGTTTTGGCTGGGTAATCTTATGATCTTCATGCATAACAGGGCCGGGGTTAATACGTAGCCAATCAACACATTGGTTGATAATTCTATTAGACTGACGCATTTCTTCCATACGCACTAAATAACGATCATAACTATCGCCATTTGTACCCACCGGAATATCAAAATCGAGTTGATCATACATTGCGTATGGCTGCTTTTTTCGTAAATCCCATTCCACACCTGAGCCACGTAACATCGCACCCGTTAAACCCAATTGCAAGGCACGCTCTGGCGAGACAATACCAATATCAACCAAGCGTTGCTTCCAAATTCGATTATCGGTTAACAGTGTTTCGTATTCATCTACATAATGCGGAAAACGTTGTGTGAAGTCTTCGATAAAATCCAACACACTGCCGCCACGATTTTTATTTAAACGTCGAATATCAGCATCGCTATACCACTTTGATTTTTCATGCAGTGGCATCGTATCTGGCAGATCGCGGTAGACACCGCCAGGGCGATAATAAGTGGCATGCAAACGTGCGCCAGAAACCGCCTCATAAACATCCATTAAATCTTCACGCTCACGAAATGCGTACAAGAACATCGTCATCGCGCCAACATCTAAGCCATGCGCGCCTATCCATAATAGGTGATTTAAAATACGGGTTATTTCATCAAACATGGTGCGAATATATTGCGCTCGAATCGGCGCTTCGATACCCAGCATTTTCTCCAGCGCCAATACATAACCATGCTCATTACACATCATGGAGACATAATCCAGGCGATCCATATAACCGATACTTTGATTGTAAGGTTTACTTTCAGCGAGTTTTTCTGTTCCTCGGTGCAACAAGCCAATATGCGGGTCGGCACGTTGAATCACCTCACCATCCATCTCAAGAATAAGGCGCAAAACACCATGTGCGGCAGGATGTGCAGGGCCAAAATTTAAGGTGAAATTTTTAATCTCAGGCATTATTCATCTCCCTCTACTGCTGGGGAAAAACGCTGATCAGTACGGATAACGCGCGGCACCAAGGTACGATCTTCAATAGAAACAGGCTCATAAATCACACGTTTTAGCTCTTCATCATAACGCATATCAACATGCCCAATCAGTGGAAAATCTTTTCTGAACGGATGACCCACAAAACCATAGTCTGTTAGGATTCGGCGTAAATCAGGGTGATTATTAAACATGATACCAAACAAATCGAAAGCCTCACGCTCAAACCAATTCGCCACATTCCAGACACCTTCAACAGAGTCCATCATAGGAAATTCATTATCATCACAATAAGATTTAACCCGAATACGATGATTATGCTTTATGGATAAAAGATGTGTTACTACCGCAAAACGTTTACCTTCAAATTCTATAGCTTCAACCGCATCATCAGAACCATCAAACGAAAATTCACGTTTAACGCCACGTGAGAATCCGCTTCCACTATTATCCCACTCTGACTCGCCGTAGGTTAAATAGTCAACACCACAAATATCAATAAGTTGCTCAAAAGAGCTAACAGAGTCATCACGTAAAAATGTAGCCACCTCAAGCCAGTTTTGTGGCGCAACCTCTATCGTCAGCTCACCCAAAGCGATAACTGAAGTCTCGATTTTATCCACTAATACTGACTCTAAATGAGTTTGCAGTGTAGTTAAATGCGCACTCATTAAGCTGTATCCTGTCGGGCTATCGTATTGGTATTTCTAATTTTATTTTGCAATTGAATAATACCATAAAGCAACGCCTCTGCCGTAGGTGGACAACCTGGAATATACACATCAACCGGCAAAATTCGATCACAACCACGCACCACAGCGTATGAATAATGGTAATAACCACCACCATTGGCACACGAACCCATTGAAATCACCCAACGCGGCTCAGCCATTTGATCGTATACTTTACGCAACGCAGGTGCCATTTTATTGGTAAGCGTACCCGCTACGATTAACACATCTGATTGACGCGGACTAGGACGGAATAAAATACCAAAACGATCCATATCATATCGCGAAGCACCTGCCTGCATCATCTCAACCGCACAACACGCCAAACCGAATGTAACTGGCCACATAGACCCTGTTCGCGCCCAGTTAATAAGCTTATCAGCTGATGTCGTAACAAAGCCTTCTTTTAGAACACCTTCTATTCCCACTCTAGCGCTCCTTTTTTCCACTCATAAATAAAGCCTACAATTAAAATTGCAAGAAATAACCCCATCGAAATCAAACCAAACAATCCAATTTTATCAAGCGTTATCGCCCAAGGAAAAAGAAAAGCAATTTCCAAATCAAAGATAATAAAAAGAATAGCAACCAAGTAATAACGTACATCGAACTTCATACGAGCATCATCAAAAGCTTCAAACCCACATTCAAAAGGAGAATCTTTAGCTTCATCAGGGTGACGAGGAGACAGCAAACTACCTAGCATTAGCATCATAACAGCCATCCCAAATCCGACCGCCAAAAAAACTAGCACAGGTAGGTATTCTGCAAGCATACTTTCTCCAATTTATGATAACAAGCAACTATAAATAGATACGCCAATTTAGCGGGGGAGCGTATTTCCATACCTCGAATATACACTTATTTCAAAGTGATTCACAACAAACTTCTAACAAAAACACAGCATAAATCCATATACGCATATAATAATTTGTTATTGCTAATTATTATAAATACGGAAACAAATATTACACTTTACTGGAATAATGGAATATTTTCTTTCTATTTTTAAGACTACTTAGAGAGAATTTCAAAATACCCGCCAACCGACCAAATCACTACAAACCTTCTTACATACTTCAAACAAACAAGATCACACGTTAAAAACGTAGATTAAACCTCTAATAATAATGCAACTATTAAAAATTTTAGGTATCATCTGCTTAATTATTATACTAACAGTCGGTACACATGAATGTTGCTATCCGTATTTACACACGCAGAAACCAACACACCCAATAAAGCAAGATTAGTAAGCACGTTAATCAACACAACTGTATTGCTATACCTCTTAAGCGCACAGGTAGTTAGCGCAGAAAACCCAACAAAAGCAATTAAATGTAACTCTGAATCCAACTTCGTCCCCTGCTTTTATATCGCAGGGGGATTAATTGGCGCCAACGTTTCACCTAAAGGCACTATCGGTGGCTGGAGCACTTCAAACAGCTCCAGCTTTGGCTACAACCTTGTTGTCGGCAGCCAACTAAAACCTCACTGGTTCGGCGAGCTCGCCTTTAATAGCCTCGGAAAAGCAGAGTTAAAAAATGACTCATCTGTAATTATGGGCACCGAAAGCATTTCTTATAATATACCGAGCTTACAAATTGGCTATCTTGTAAAACCCACTTCAGAAACAATCAATTACTTTGCAAAAGGTGGCATCTCCTTTATTCAAAATAGCGCAAGCTCAGATAGAGTCCCGTATAAAAAACAAAACAGTGCACTCCCTAGTTTTTCCGCTGGAATACAATGGCAATCGCCAAAAAATGGCTTATTCGCTCGATTCAGTGGCGATTATCACAGCAGTGATGCAATGGGGCTAAACATTTTACTTGGCTACAAGTTTAACACACCGGAAAAAAGTACCACGGTTAAACCAAGACAAATTGTAAAACGCAGAGCAACCCCTACAAAAAGACGGAAACAACCAGCAAGACGCATCGCTAAGAAAACTCCGCCGCAACTCATGCACATCATTAGTAATATCGTCAAGCAACCTGCATTCGCCGGCGTACTAAATGGTGTTGACTTCAAACCCCGTACCGCAATCTTGACGCCACGAGCCAAAGGTGCTCTTAACAACATCGCCAGAAAACTTAAAAACCAACCTAAAATGCGCGTAGCAATTATTGGCCACACAGATAGTCTAGGCATCACCGCAGAAAATAAACTTCTATCAAGAACCCGAGCATCAGCCGTAAAATCATACTTAATCAAACAAGGCATTAACGCGCGTCGCATGGTTGCAGAAGGACGAGGTGACTCACAACCGCGAGCCACTAACAGCACGGAAAGCGGCAGAAGAGCGAATCGTCGAATTGAGTTACGCGCACTGTAACAACAAGGCATTCAATGCGATCTAAAACTCACTTTATGAAATACTATTCTTTCAATGCTCTGCAGGATTATGATCTATCACACATTTAAGGAGCCACTGGCGCACCCACTCTCAAAAAACACACCTAGCAAGCTATTGATTTTCTCTTTAATAGTGCAAAAAAGTATCCAACAGGCAACAAAGCCCCAACAACTAACACTTCTTTCACCGATGACAATACTTTTATCAATAATAAGGTAGCGCATAATATTTAAGCCATAAGCTATTGGAAGCAAAACTAATTTACTGTACCATTAAGGAAAGCCTGATCAAGTCCCATAAATTCTGGCAACGCCAAATTTCCAGCATCAAGGCATGTGAGCTTTTAATGAACGCCTGTGGCATAGTGCAACAAGCCTTTAAAGTGAACATAACACAGAGGCTGAAAATTTAGCTAAGCCCCAAAGGGTAAGGCTCTAGGGCAGTATCTCCGTTGTTGTATTTCTCATGAAGGCAATAAGCATTCATTTCAAAATACGCCTAGGATATACTGCCCTAGAGACTTACAGAATTTTATGGGACTTAATCAGGCTTTCCTTAAGAAGCCTCGAACTTAAAAAAGAATTTCGCACTCCCTTTGATGCTGAAAAGAAAATATCAGTTACGTTATTCAAAGTTCTTACTAATATTCTTATCAATTTGCTTGAGGGCATAAATGGAAAGAAGGAATCATTTGACCGGCGTAGCAGCTACAATTAGCTAAACATATAAAAGCTAAAATATCGCGCATTAAATTAATAACCTTAACAAAGCAAAAAGAGCACCAATAAATGACAGAAGCAACGTCAGCAATAAGCAATACGCAAGCATCAACGAGCACGACTATTTGCCGTATTTGTGAAAATAGCGAACATAATGTTGATTACGAAGTCCGTGAAATGATGCTGGGTTTACGCACAGTTCATAACTATTTTGAATGTGCCGACTGTGGTTGTTTACAAATCACTGAAGTGCCTGACAATATTCAATCATTTTACCCTAGTGATGATTACTATTCTTATGACAAAGTTAAAGCAGCATCGGGTATTAAAGGCTTTTTGATTAGAAAACGTGACCGCTACGCTGCAACAGGCTCGTGCCTGCTTGGCAAAATCATGCAACGCTTTCAACCGCATGACAAACTACCTTCATTACAACATACTAAAGTCACCCTTGATTCAAACATTCTTGATGTAGGCTGTGGTGCAGCGCATCTGCTACACTCAATGAAAGAAGCGGGCTTCAAGAACTTATTAGGTATTGACCCTTTTAATAAAGATGATATAAATTATGACAATGGTTTAAAAGTTGAAAAAAAATCAATTCATGATTTAACCCTTAATAATGAATCGGGAGACTGGGATTTAATCATGTTCAACCACTCTTTTGAGCATGTTTTTGATCAGCATGACGTTCTCGATAAAGTTTTTGAATTACTAAAACCCGGTGGCGTTTGCATGATTCGCATTCCTACCGTTACTTCTTGGGCTTGGCGTAGTTATGGCGTTGATTGGGTACAGCTTGATGCACCGCGTCACTTTTTCTTACATTCAATCCGCAGCATGCAGGTTTTAGCAGATCAAATGGGGCTTATCTTAGACGATGTTGTTTATGACTCATTTGCTTTTCAGAGCTGGGGTAGCATCCAGTACCAACACGACATTGCATTACAAGATGAAAATTCGTATGCAGTTAACCCTGATAAATCTCGCTTTAGTGCTGAAGACATTCGTGAATTTGAGGAACATAGCAAAGAGTTGAACCATTCAAAATCAGGTGATCAGGCTGCTTTTTACCTAAAGAAACCCACATAAGTATTTATGACTAAATTAACTAAACAAAAAATACTCGCAATCGCCTCGCCTGGTGGGCATTGGATTCAATTAAATAAAATTTGCAAACCTTTAGAAAACCAATTTGATATAGTTTATATAACGCCTGGGGCTAAATACAGCACGGATAAAGACAGCAAGAGGATCATCAATATTACCGATGCTAGTGCCGATAGTAAGTTAAAACTAATTCCACTGGTGCTACAACTCATCACTATTTTCATAAAAGAGCGCCCTACAGCGATCATATCAACAGGTGCTGCTCCGGGTGCGATTGCCATTTTGTTAGCCAAGATTTTACCCATTAAGACCATATGGGTCGACAGCATTGCTAATGTCGCACAACTTTCACGATCTGGTCGAATTATAAAAAATATTGCTGATAAAGTAATCACTCAATGGGAGCCATTAAGTGACGGCCATAAAATCAGCTACCAAGGATCAATATTATGATCTTCGTTGCCGTTGGAACACAGTTCTCGTTTAATCGTTTAATTCAATACATGGATGAATGGGCAATATCAGATAGCAACAAAAAACAAGAAATAGTCACCGCGCAAATTTCAGACGGTGATTATCTGCCTAAAAATATCGAATATGAACGCTTTATGAGCGCTGAAACTTACAATAAAAACATCCGTGAAGCGTCTGTATTTGTCTCCCATGCCGGTATGGGTAATATCATTAGCGCGCGCGATCAACAAACGCCGATTATAGTAATCAACCGCCAGTTAGCACTAGGCGAACATCGCAATGACCATCAGGCAGAAGGCCTAAAATGGATGGGGAAATTAGAAGGTGTCTATACGGCA
The DNA here is from genome assembly GCA_026989145.1 of Thiotrichaceae bacterium. Taxonomy (GTDB): domain Bacteria; phylum Pseudomonadota; class Gammaproteobacteria; order Thiotrichales; family Thiotrichaceae; genus Cocleimonas. The sequence continues at coordinate 31,944 of JALSJU010000124.1, read as the reverse complement.
TCGACCCAAGATGAACTTTACTCTCACCTGAACAATATTAAGGAATTAATGCCTGCAACACATTCTCACGTAGGAAACCAACAACTGAGTGACTATATTGCCGACTTTATTCTTCATGGTGATGGTAAAGCATCCTTGGTTAAACTTTAAATGATGGTCAATATTTCTAAGGGCTATGCTTAATAAAGTTCTCCGCAACCCTTTATTAATTCAAAGCTTGCTATCAATCATTGCGCGCTTTGTGGGGGTCGCTCTCAATTTCGCTGTGGCTAAAATTATTACCACAGAATTACCCCGAGCCGAAGCAGGCATGTTATTTCTATTAATGACCTTTGTAACCGGCTTTGCATTGTTTAGCAGAATTGGCATCGACCAGCTTCTAGTTAAAGAAGTAGCTTCTGCAAATGATAACGACAATGCATTCAAACATGGGTTCTTACGCAGTAGTTACCGCTTTATAACGATATTTTCACTCGGGTTTATCACTTTCTGGTTAATTCTTAGCCCCCTTTTACAAAAATATTTTTTTGATAATCAGATTAATCTTAATTACTTGATGCTCGCCAGTGTCGGCATTTTATTTTATAATATTATTGTTATTAACAGCACTTATCTGAAAGCGATCAAACAAACCGTAAAAGCAGTGCTATCTCAAAACGCCTTACCTGCTATCACTTTATTGGTTTTAATCGCGGTGTTTTGGGGCGGTTTTCGAGAGCAACAGGCCTTTATCAACCTGTATACCCTATCCCTATTGTTAGCGAGCATGGTTGCAATTTTTATGACAAAAGCAGCACTATTTAGCCAAACAGTAACAGCTAAAGACTCGCAACGTTTTAAAACACTGATTAAAAAATCGCTCCCTTTAGCCCCTATTTCGTTTATCTCATTTTTAATGATTTTTGCCGATAAAATCATGGTAGGACTTTATTCAACCAACGCGGATGTCGCGCTATATGAAATCGCTGGGCGCGTTTCTTTTATCGTACTATTTTTTCTCGGCGCATTGGAGGCCACGATTTACCCCCGACTTTTAAATGTAGCCAGCCAGAAACCAAACCATTTACGATCGTTCTTCTGGCAATCTACAGCATTGGTCGTAGCAATTGTTTTTAGTATAAGTTTAGCCATGTATTTTCTATCTGATTTAATTTTAGGTTTCTTTGGTAATGCTACAAACGACTATACTTTAGCCAGCGAATCACTACAGATCCTATTATTCGCTCAACTATTTAGAGCCATTAGCCTAACCTTTTCGTTTATGTTTATCATTCGTGAAAAAGTCCGTTATTTGAATATTATTTTAGGCTTAGCGCTTGCGGCTAATTTAATTAGTAATGCTTTTTTAATCCCGATTTATGGCATTAATGGAGCAGCTCTAGCAACATTATTTGCCAATGTTTTTTTATTAGTTGCCGTATTATCGCTATTTTATTTTCATACGCTTTTACAGCAACCTTTCACACAAAAACAGGAGGTCGATTAACATGATCATTCGATTGCTTGGCCTACTGTTTGTGGTGTCTATTTTCATTCCCGTAGAGTTTCATGTGCTTGCAGGCTCTCTGCGCCTAGAAACCTACCGAGTAGTACTTGCGCTTGCGTTAATTTATGCCTTCATCAATATTCGGCAAGTACTTAAAAGTGCTGATATTATTGATATTCTTTTATTCTTTTTCGTGATCCTTGCGAGCGCCAGTTTAATTTATAATCACGGACTACAAAAAGGCATTGAATCTGCCGGTATTTTAATTATTGAAATACTGGGGGCATTCTATTTAGCACGCTTATTTATTACCACGCCAAAGGCTTATTACCAAATTAACAGCTGGTTTGTGCTCGCCTTAGCCGTTTTGGTACTATTTTCACTGTACGAAGCATTTGCTAAGCACCGAATTTTACATGAGTGGGCCAAAAATATAACAGGCAATGATGCTCTGGATTACCGCTTATACACCCATCATTATATCCGCATGGGCATTTTACGAACGACTAATTTATTTGCTCACCCAATTCTTTACGGCACGATAGGCGCTATTTTCTTTCCCTTTATTGTCTTGTTAACGCTGTATAAGTTTAAACTTAGCAATCTTATAAAAGCCATTGCACTCTTTATTGGGATGATCTCAACGCTTTCATCGGCACCTTTATTATCTATCGCCTTTCAAGGAATGACAGCCGTTTTAGCGCGATTTTGGTCCGGCGGTAAACGCTTTTGGTTTGGCTTTGGTTTTATTGCAATATCTGGCATGATCTTAATAAGCTCCGTGTCTAACCGTGGTTTTTTTGCAATCCTCATCTCCAATCTTACATTCAATCCCGCTACAGGCTATTGGCGAATGTTACAGTGGAAATACACCATGGATGATATTACCGATCATCCACTTTTTGGCATTGGTTTAAATGACTGGACTCGTCCTAGCTGGATGAACAATAGTATTGATAGTTTCTGGCTATTAATGACACTTCAACATGGCATTATTGCTAGCTTTATACTTTTATTCTTATGTCTATATGCCGTTTTTCATGTTTTAAATCGTTTACATAAGCATCATCCTGCCAGCCGCTGGATGGTTAAATCGTGGATTCTTGCTTTTATGTCACTCATTTTAATTGGCTTTACAGTTGATTATTTTGGCAAAATTCAACCACTTTTTTTCTTTATTTTAGGCTCTATTGGTTGGGCTAATAATTATCCTAAACTAAACAAAATCATCAACGCTATGAGCCAAAGGGCTAAGCTACGGTCTGCCCAAAATAAACAACAACAGGGTAAAGTAGCAAACAGGTCTCCCTTAGGAGAGCAATCATGAGAGCTCGCTTTATTAATCAAAACATGTTTATGGTTTTAGTTAACCTACGTAATAAGTTACTCTATGCAAGAACTTGGTATTTGCGCACCATCTACGGTATGAATATTGCTAAAGATGTCCGCATTTCATTTAAAGCACGCATTGACAAAACCAACCCTCAAGGCTTAACCATTGGTGAAAAAACTATGGTAACGTTTGATGCTATCGTGCTCTCACATGATTATGCATCACGCAGGCATGCTGCCAAGACCACTATTGGTTCACACTGTTTTATTGGTTGCGCATCCGTTGTTTTACCTAATATCACTATCGGCAATCATTGCATTATTGCTGCTGGAAGTGTTGTAACACGAGATGTACCTGATAACTGTATCGTGGCAGGAAACCCTGCTAAAATAATCAAGACAGGTATCGATACTATCGATTATGGTATGTTAACCGAAGATTATTTATCGCAAGCAACGCCTGACAAAATGCAACCACCATCAGATAGAGTTAGCAATGAGCCAGCTTGATATTATTCTCGTTTCCTATAATACCGCCGAATATACAAAACGCGCGATTGAATCTGTTTACGATGAAACCAAACAAACCGACTTCAATATTATTATGGTGGACAATAATTCTAGCGATAACTCGGTTGAACTAATTGCCCAATACTTCCCGGACGTTAAGATCATCCAAACAGGTACAAACTTGGGTTTTGCAGGTGGTGTAAATGTGGGAACTAAAGCTAGTAATAGTGAATTTATTCTTTTGCTTAACCCAGATACGGTAATCCTCGAAGGAGCCATCGATAAATTGATGGATTACGCCCACAAGACCCCACAATCAGGGATATGGGGTGGCATAACCTTGAATAATGATTTAAGCCTAAATCCAAACAATGCCCGTGCCCAACTTTCTTTTAAAAACCTATTGTTTAGCGCACTAGGACTAAGTAAAGCCTTTAATAAGAGTTGTTTTTTTAATCATGATAATTATGGGTGCTGGGATCGAAACAGCGAACGTGAGGTCGATGTGATTACGGGTTGCTTCTTTTTAACACCAAGATCACTTTGGGAAGAGCTAGAGGGCTTAGATGAAACTTTCTTCATGTACGCCGAAGAAGCCGATTATTGCATTAGGGCCATCAAAAAAGGCTACCAACCCCGTGTTACGCCACTAGCAAAAATAATCCATCATGGCGGTGTAAGCGAAACTAACTTATCAGGGAAAATGCTTAAGCTCTTAAAAGGCAAAGCTGAACTAATCAACAAACACTATGCCAGCTGGAAAAAACCATTATATAAAGTCCTACTGCTGGCACATGTCGTGAATAAACTTATGGCTTTTAATCTGATATCACTTATTAAAAAAGAAAAAATCACCGAACGTAATGAGTGGCGCACCATTTATAACCAACGCAAACAATGGCTACAGGGCTACCAGTAAATTATGGCTACCGTAATTGTACCCGCTCACAATGAAGCGACCGTGATTGAAGACTGCCTTAACAGTCTAGTGAATCAAACTGGGGTAGACCATATTATCGTACCTTGCAACGGCTGTACTGATAACACTGTTGAGATTGTTAAAAATAAGTTCCCCGAGGTCATTTGTTTAGACATAAAAAAACCCTCTAAGACCAATGCACTTAATGTTGCCGAACAAAAAGCGCAAGAGCTTGGCGTCACCTATCCTATCTTTTACATTGATGCGGATACTAAGCTTAGCAGCAATTGTATTACTCTCATTACACAAAAAATGTCCGAGGGCAGTATTTTATTATCTGCCCCAACCCCTATCATTGATACTCAAAAATCATCATGGCTAGTAAAAACCTATTACAAGGTTTGGACTAGCCTTCCCTATATTAAAGAAGGTGTTATCGCGACCTGTAGCTTTATTGTGAGTGAGCAAGGTAGACAGCGTTTTGATAAGTTTGCCGATGTTATTGGTGATGATGGATTTATACGTTGCCATTTTAAAAATAGTGAAATAGCCAATATCGGGGGCGCTGAAATCTATATAACCGCACCCCGTGATTTTTACTCATTATTAAAAATAAAAACCCGTGCACGACTCGGTAATATGGAGTTAATTAGCAAAAAAAAATGCCCTATAATTGAGAAAAAAAACTACAGCAACGTGATGAAAAAGAAGCTACTGAGCAAGGACTTTATCTCTACAACTATCTACATCGCCATTGCCTCAATCATAAGACTCAGAGCCAAAACCCAATTTAAAAAAATTCAGTCTTATCAATGGGAAAAAGATACTTCTTCTCGTTAATCATAAGCTTACAAGGCACTTCTTATTTAGTATTTTCTTTTATCTGGAAATATGTTGCTTTTGCGCAACAATAGTGCAAAATAGTCTGGTGAAAAGGGTATGATATTTCGCCTTTTATATTGAACTTTAGATTAATAATAACCCCCAAAACTATAGGCAACCAGTCGCTTATATTTATTATTAACTCAGGAGAACTTATCATGGATGACCGACACATAAGCTCAGAGCTCATTTATCGAATTACTGATATTTCGGTTATTCTCTTCATCTTGTTTTTGGGTGCTCCTTATACCAATTTTTATAATGTGGAAGGCTACTTAGTTGCAGGTTTAAGTGCCGTTGTAATCTTTGGTTTGGTGGGTCGTTTTACAGATATTTATACCTCTTGGAGTGGGCGCCCTTTAAGCGATGAAGCTATCCGAGTGACCATGGCATGGCTACTCACTTTTATGTCTTTAGTTTTTATTGGATTTATCACTAAAACCAGTGAGCAATTCTCACGCGTTGTACTCGTTGCATGGCTTGTTGCAACACCACTATTACTTGTTTTAGCGCGATTTATTTTACGTCAAATATTCTCACGCTTACGCAGAATGGGCGTAAATAATCGTACTGTTGCCATTGTTGGCATGACTAGAAACGGGCTAGATTTCGCAAAAGACTTAGAAAGTAAACCTGAGTTTGGTTACAAAGTTGCCGGCTTCTACGATGACCGTGAAGACCGCATTCACAAAAATGTATTAAATCACTATCAAGACTTAGGTAATTTTGACGACATGATCAAATCAGCCCGTAATGGCGAGTGGGATCAAATTTATATCGCATTACCTGTGGAAGCACGTAAACGCATGTTACGTCTGTTAGATCAACTCTCTGATAGTGCGACACCGGTTCGCTTGCTACCAGACTTTTTTACCACAAACTTACTAAAAAGCAAATTTATTGAAATTGCAGACAACCCTGTACTGTGCATCTATGATTCACCTTTTTCAGCAGACCACGCCTTTATCAAACGGATTGAAGATTTACTAGTTGGCGGCATTATCCTCACACTGATTTCACCCATACTAGTTGCAATCGCAATTGCTGTGAAGGTAACCTCAAAAGGCCCTGTGCTCTTTAAACAAACCCGTTATGGTCAAAAAGGTGAAAAAATTAAAGTTTGGAAATTTCGCTCTATGACCGTCTGTGAAGATGGGGATACTGTCACACAAGCAACACGGGGAGATAGCCGTTACACTAAGATTGGTGAGTTCTTACGGAGAACGTCTTTAGATGAGTTACCTCAGTTTTTCAATGTTTTACAAGGCACAATGTCTATCGTCGGTCCGCGCCCACATGCTGTGGCACATAATGAGCAATATCGCCAAATTATCCCTGGATACATGTTACGTCATTTAGTAAAACCCGGCATCACAGGCTGGGCGCAGATCAATGGCTGGCGCGGTGAAACGAATACCATTCATAAAATGCGTAAGCGGATTGAGTTTGATTTAGAGTATATGCGCGAGTGGAGTTTATGGCTTGATATGAAAATTATCTTCTTAACTATTTTCCGTGGTTTTAATGATAAAAATGCCTACTAAACTAATACGTTTTCCGAGCATAACCCTTTTTGCAACTTGATCAAATAACATTTACGCGCTTTATTGCAGCACTCTCCGTAGTCTTTTTTCACTACGGACAAAGTGTATTTCCTGCTAACATCCCTTTTTTATTTGAAAATATAACCGCTGGCCCTATTGCAGTAGGTTACTTTTATGTTTTATCTGGCTTCATTATGGCAATTGCCTATTACCAGCCGGATAAAAACAAACAACACGCAATCAACAAAAAGAAGTATTGGATTGCTCGCTTTGCCAGAATATACCCTGTTTACCTTGTTGCACTTTTATTAATTGCCGTGGCTAAACTAAGCGTAATTGCAGTCAACCCTGCTCAGTTACCCTTACACCTGTTGTTACTTCAATCTTGGATTCCAAGCTACCCGATTACACTCAACACTCCTGGGTGGTCTCTTTCCGTTGAAGCATTCTTTTACCTTTGTTTGCCATTCCTGTTAATTTGGGTCTATAAATTTGGTATTCGCTCGTTAGTCATTTTTTGCATTGTCATATGGTTAATAACCCAAGTGGTGTTATTAACAAGCCTTAACTCAAGCTTCTACGCACCCAAAACATTACTACATGATTTTATCTATTATAATCCACTAATGCATCTAAACTCCTTTATTGCAGGTTTAGTTGTCGGTATTTTATTTAAAAAAAGTGCACCTTCTTCAGCAAAAAGAGACCTGTCACTCTGGATTATTTTTTCCTTCACTATTATTTTTCTCCTTATTTGGGGTAGAGCGCATATCGAAAACCTTTTAAATTATAAAATCGCATTAACCAACGGTTTACTTGCTCCCGCTTTTTTATTTTTTATTATTATTTTAGCTAGAGACCGAGGGCTATTTTCACGACTATTAAGCCACCCTTGGCTTATTTTATTAGGCGAGGCAAGTTACTCGTTATACATACTTCAAAAACCTATTCACGGTCTTTACGACAAAATTATAGTTCCAAGGTTAGTACTATCCGATACCCAGCATTTCTATATTTTTCTTTTACTTTTAATTTTGCTTTCAATTACTTCTTATCATTATTTGGAAACACCCATGAGAAAATTTATTCGTAATAGATTTTCGTCGGCTTAGTAATTTGTTCCAATATAAGTAAACTGTTATACTGCGCCGGCTTTTTCCTAACAATAAGATAGTAACTTAGTCGTCATAACCGACTCCTTTATCTCCAGCTATTTGATCAAGCGCTCACAGCATAAGATACTAGAAATAACCTTTAAAATTTAGAACCAATTTATATGAACTCTACAAACAACTTACCCAGCCAAACAAATTCATCTCATACAAATTTGGTTAAACACCCCAGCTCAATCTATCCTGAAGAATTGCTTGAAGAATCTAGCGGGCTTGACCTTAAGGAATTTATGGCAGTGCTATCACGCCGCAAAAAGCTAGTAGCAGCAACCACACTTGCTACCTTATTACTTGCCCTGCTAGCTACATTACTCATGAAACCTGTTTATCGGGCAGACTCTACCATTAAGGTTGAACGAAACGCTGCTGGATCAAACACCAGCGATATTTTGAAAACGGAAGTTTCCAGAAGTGACCGTGACTATTTTGAAACACAAATTCAGTTACTACAAACTAAAACCCTCGCACGCCGTGTTATTGATGAACTCAATTTGGATACTAAAGCTGTTTCAGGTGGGTTTATATCCAATATAAAGAATCGTATCTTTGGAGCAAAAAATGCTAATAAGAAAGATCAAGTAGAATTGCTTTTTTTAGAAGGGTTGACGGTAAAACCCATTGGCACCTCCCAACTATTAAAGGTGAGTTATGACTCATCTGATCCTCAGCTCGCTGCCCAAATAAGTAACGCCGTTGCAAAAACCTTTGTTCGACAAAACCTTGAGCGTCGTTTTGATACCGCAACGAGCTCTAAAGCTTACGTCAACGAAAATATAACTATCGCCAAAAGAAGCTTAGAAGAAGCTGAGAAAAAGCTCAATGACTATGCTCGTGCTGAAGGCATAGTGCAAGATGCAGACGGGCAATCAAGTGGTAGCTTTACTTTAAAAAAACATACTGAGGAGGTTGTTTTAGCTGAAAAAGAAAGAATTGAAGCTGAAGCTGCTTTTAAACTTCATCAAAAAAACCCAGACAATGGTATCTCTGCTACAATTAATGATCCCTATATTTTATCTTTAAAAAAAGCCGCGGCAAAGAATGAAGCTAAATACCAGTCCCTTAAAAACAAGCGTACAGCTAGCGCACGTCGTTTACGCAAACAAATTGATAATATTTTAAGTGATATCAATGCAGAGACAAGTAACATAAAGTCATCATTAAAAACTCGCTTTTTAGAGGCACAGCAAAAAGAAAATATGTTGCGCACTCAACTTGAAGTACTAAAAAAAGGGGCCTTAAATGGCCAAGCTAAAAACACCAAATATAATCGTTTATTACGCGAAGTAGAAATCAATCAGCTTTCATACAATAAACAACTTGAGCAGTTGATGGAAATTAATACCGCCATTAATGTTAATTCAAACAATATCACAATCATTGATAAAGCTAGTCCGCCGAGTAAAAAGCATAAGCCCAGCTTAAAAACCAACTTATTATTTGGAACCTTACTAGGCTTGTTATTAGGCATGGGTATCGCCTTTTTACGTGAGTTTTCTGATGACACCATTAAAGATCATCGCGTGCTTGAACGTACCACAGGCTTGCCTGTATTAACCCAACTGCCTGATGTGAAGGACAGTGAACCTAAAAAATTAGCACTCCAAGTTGCTCTAGAACCTCGATCACCGCTTACAGAAGCAATAAAATCTTTACGCACCAGTTTACGTTTTTCAACACGTAATGGCGCACCCAAGACTATTTTCATCACAAGTTCAGGAGCAGCTGAAGGTAAAAGTACAATTGCACTCAACCTTGCTACTGCTTATGCACAGACAGGCAGCAAGGTGCTATTAATTGATTCAGACCTTAGAAATCCGAGCATTCATAAATTACTCGAACTTAATAACATTGAAGGTTTGACCAACCTGTTAGCAAATACCACTGCTCCTTATGAAGACAGCAGCCACCCTTGCATGATTAAAAACTTAAGAGTGATTACCTCTGGACCCATTCCTTCCGACCCTGTAGAGCTTTTGTCTAGCCAAAAAATGGTGGAACTTTTAGAGAACACCTCTCAAGAATACGATCATATTGTTATTGATGGCCCGCCAGTGCTAGGTTTAGCAGATGCTCTGGTTATCGCTAATTTGGCCGAAGCGACAATTGTAACGGTACAAGCAGGCGTTACCCACAAAGCTAATTTGCTAGACAGCCTAAAACGTTTAGAGAGCGCGAAAGCTAATTTACTAGGTAGCGTGCTAACGCGTTTGAGTCGTGCGATTAACCCTGACTATAATCAAAAATATTATTCCTATGCGACTAGCCAAAAAGTCAAAAGAACAGCTAAAGTGCGAAATCTATAAAATATAGACTGAGACTCTTACACAGAAGTGAGCCGATAGAAAATCAAGTCATTTCCCTAATCCATAGATAGAAACGCGAGTGAGAGCGCAAGTATTACAGAGGCATTGGATGCCCCTGTTTACTTTGCCGACCCTTACTGCTCATGGCAGAGGGGTTTAAACGAAAATACTAATGGTTTACTCAGGCAGTATTGGCCTAAAGGTACGGATTTTAAGAAGATATCGTTAAATGAAGTGACTAGTGTAATATCTCAACTGAATAACCGACCAAGAAAAAAGTTGAAGTTCAAAACTCCTGCCAATAGAATGAAAGAATATACCGCTTTAAGGGCGGCCTAATAAGTTATGCATTTCAGTGTTGAATCTGCCCTTTATTTAAATCCGAGATTTAAGCCAGTTGAACCATTATCTCCGCAGAAATATCACCAATCGCTTTAGAACCATCCACTGAAATTATCTTCGCTCCTGCTTCATTTTTAAAGTAATTAACCGCTGCCATGGTACCTGTCGTATTATCATAATAAATATTATGGCGTTTATTAATCGCTTCTTCGTCTTGATCATCTGCGCGTGCTGAAAGCTCACCGCCACAGACCCGACAAACTAACTCACCATCTTTCTCTACCGGTTTTATCGCATCAAAGGCAATATGATTCGGATGATTATTATCATTCGCACAGAGTCGGCGACCCATGATGCGTTGCTTAGCAATTTCTCGATCAAGTTTAATTTCAATTATGTAATCAAGATCCATACCTGACTCCTTCAGCGCTTTATCAAGTGCTTCTGCCTGTGCCAATGATCTTGGGAAACCATCAAGCAACCAACCTTTATCTTTCGAGTTACTCAGGGTTTCTAATACCATTGGTATAGTAATCTCATCTGGAACAAGGTCGCCACTATCAATATAGGCTTTTGCTTTCATGCCCAGTTCAGTACCACCTTTGATATGCTCTCTAAAAATTGCGCCTGATTCAATATGATCTAAACCATATTTCTCTTTTACAATTGCGCCCTGCGTGCCCTTACCACTGCCATTCGGTCCAAAAGCTAAAATATTCATACATACTTCTCCTGTCGGTTGGTTAAAAACTCATTAAAGACTTACAAACGAAAAAGATACTGATTAACTCTAGACCTTTTTCGGCTTTTTTGATGATTTTAAATATTCTACAATTTCTTCTTTGGCCTCACTCATGACAGAGTCTCTGTCTAAACTATCCAAAATATTTTGCACGGTAAGCTTAGGCCCCGTATCCCCCCATGATTTTCCTTTTGCTAAATAATCTTCTGCAACTCTACCTACTACCAGTGTGCTATACCAAGCTACAGCACCTTGAGCAACACCTGTTACAACTGTAGAAATGCCTGCAGTACCAATTTTTAATGCTGAAGAAGCTAAATGAATCGCCCAAAAGGTTGCATAAAGCACTAACATTTGAGCTGCAATAGTTTTAATTAACTCCCCTGCTTCTGACTTACTCATCGGCAAACCGTAAATTTTAGATAAATGAATAACCATGCTCACATCAATTGCCGCTGCAGCGAGTAAGTCTGCTACGGGTATTGGGTTAAGCGCAACCGCAACACCTTTTCCTACGCAGTACATATGAATCGTATCTTCACCGACCTGCTTACGCGTTTCGAGTAACTTTTCACCAAGCTGCTCACTCAAACTACCCGCAAACAATGAAGCATTTAATGCTGACAACGTTTTACCTTCTGCCTCGATAATATCCCAGAGTCGTGACTTTAAATTCAGAATATCAACGGGACGTTGTCGAACGGTTTCGTTTTCATTTCCTGCTCCATCGATCATAATTACAGTTTGTTGGCTGGGTGATGCAGCTGTGAAAACTATATTTTCAGGAGCAATAAGCTTCGTTACGCGTTTTCTCATAATAGTTCGTAGCTGAAGAATTTCTTTCTCATTGTATTGATCAGCCTTGTTAACCACTAAGATTATCGGCCTATTTGTGGCAGCAACCGTTTTTAAAGCACTCAGCTCGACATCAGTTAAGTCGCTATCAACCACAAATAGCAATAAATCAGAACGGTTTGCAACTTCGTGCGCTAAGCGCTCTCTTTCTTCACCATCTATTTCATTAATACCTGGGGTATCAATAAGATAAACACCACCTGCATCCACCTCTTGCCACTCTTCTATACCTTCTGTTTTGGTTTCACCATGCAAAATACTCACACTAAACGCTTGTTTGCCTAATAAGGCATTGAGTACCGAGGACTTTCCTACACTGACACGACCAAACACGGCAATATGCAAATGGCCATTTTCCAATTTATCCAACATGCTGCGTAACTGCTTATAGTCATCTTGCAAAACATTACGCACAGAATCAGGGACACGACTATCATCAAGAAGTGCGGTTAAAGACTCCCTCGCTAAATCAATATTTGAATCGCCTTTGCCCATTGTTAAAGAACCGTTAGTTAAAGTTTCACTGTTATCCATTTGCTCAACAGCATCATTCCGATCTTCTTTTGTCGAAAACCAGTTTGGCAAATAACTTTGCACGTGATTCAAGATCTTCACTTAACATCTCCTTAAAGGTAATCGCAGCTGGCGCTGCTTGTAGCTTACCACGTTGTTGCAAGGTTTTATTAACCGCATGGCCTAGCGCATCAAAAATTAAACCATAAGCAACAGCGTGTGTTAAGCCACCTGTAACAGTGCCTAATCCCGGAAATGCCTTCATGCCATTGCCTGCCACTGCGAGTAATAACGGGGCACTTTTCTTCATCTGGCTACCACTGAAATCTAATAATTTATCAATATCTAACTGGCGTACAGGGACATCATATAAAGCACATAACCCTTTGACCATTTGAGTACCTAAAACACCTTGAATAACTAAGTCTGAGCCCGGACTTACCGCAGCTAAGGCCCCTAATACAGCTTTACGGGTTGAGCTTTTAATAATTAATTCAGCTTTCTCTTGTCGAAACTGGTCTTTGGCTATGTCTAATTTTTGTTTGACTAAGACAAACACACTAGCGTCGCGTAAAGATTCTAAAAGTTCTGTTTGCGTATCAATTTCGGTTTGCAAGGATTCAGCTAACGCTGCAACATCTGCTTTTCTCTCGCGTTGAGTTTTTTCTTCTCGCCCATCAGGATAGATTTTCAAAATCTCTTCTTCCCCTCCTGATTGAACAAAAACTATCCTCATTGCAGACGGACTATCATTATTAGTAAAGTGCTCCATAAACCGTGCTTGAATCAAATCTTTTTCTTCATCGTTAAAACGATCACTTTTATTGACGGCAATGATTAAAGGCTTACCAAAGCTTAGTAGCTCTAATACATCATTAAATTGACTTCGTGATAAATCAGAATCCGTCACATACACGACTATTTGGGCACGAATGGCTTCTTCTTGCGCCATTAAATCAAGAGAACCCTCAGCTTCACTCCTACCGGGGAGATCAGTCAACACCAACTCATCCCCTGAGGTACTTTGCCATGTGTATTGATGAATATTTTGGGTAGAACCACCCTGCACATTAACCTCTACTTTTGCATCTGGAAGCAATGCTTTAATGATAGATGACTTCCCTGTACTGACATCACCAAATAATGCAACATACACTTTACCCGTCGCTTTACGCTCTTCTAAATGCTCTATTTCCCGACGTAGTGCACTCGTTTCCATGCCTGACTCTTCAGCATGAGTAATTTCTTTTAGTACGGCTTCTTGGGACACTTCCTCATGCTCTTGCTTCCTAAACAATGAGGAAGTTGGACGCAAAAGTTTATAAACGAGGTAAAAACTGAAGAATAAACCAGTAATGATCAATGCGGAATAGGTATAGAACAGTGCTTCGGGTAGCTGCTGAAGTCTATCCCAAACATCTAAAGCACTTCTTGTTGCTGAAAAAACAAAAAGTAATAACAGCATTGTGATGATTATAATTGCGAGTGCAATTAGTTTACGGAATTTAGAACTCTTTTGTTTCATTTTTAAACATTCTGTAATATAGAATGTTTAAACTACCACTTTGTGAAACTTCGTTCTAGGTGAATTAGAATAAGTATCAAATTTTTTATAACTATAACCCTCACAACTGAGACTTACAAATTATTAAGTAATTTATTATAAATCTCCATGTAAGCTTCAGAAACTTGAGATAAGCTAAAATTATTTTTAATAAAAATAGGATTTTTTGCCCCCATTTTTTCACGCAGTTCTTTATTATCGGATAACTTTTTAACGGCATTTGCCAGTGCATTTGAATCACGTGTTGGCACTAAAAAACCATTCCAGCCATCTCTAACTACATCTCGGCAACCCGGCATATCAGTTGTAATTAAAGGCAATCCTAATGCTCCTGCTTCAAGAAGTATTCTAGGTAACCCTTCTCGATAGTAGGTCGGCAATACAAACATATCGGAGGCTGCTAATACTTTCACTACGTTACTCACCGAACCGATATAGTTAACATATTGTGAATAGTATTCAATAGTTTTTTTATCGATGGCTTGTTTACCCTCAGAGCCTAAAGGCCCAACGAGTACAAACTTTATATTCGAGTATTGCGATAGCTTCTTAGAAGTTTCTAAGAATTCTAGAACACCTTTATCCTTTACCAAGCGCGCCACCATTGTCACGACAACATCAGTTTCACTAACCTTCAGTTGAGTACGGATTTTAAGCGTTTCTTTTTTACTAGGCTTATTTTCTAAAAAGGCTTCGACATTTAAACCCGAACTACGCACCAACGTACTTTTTTCTGGCGGTACTAATTTATACTTCTCAAAATACGCTTTATCATCTTCATTTTGAAAAATAACAACATCGGTATATGCAATAGCACGCTTCTGGGACAAACGATAAAAAGGCTTCAATAACTGTGCAATTAATGAGTTTGATGAAAAAATATAACCCATACCTGTAACGGTTCGAACGACACACTTTACACCCGATTTCTTGGCAACCTTAGGTGTTAAAACACCAGGTTTCGTGTCAAACAGATGGATTAGATCAGGCTCAACATTGTTAAAAATTTTGCTGAGTTCTTTTTTACTGGCTTCATCGGCAAAGGGTGTAAGCCAACGATGTAATGTATAATTGAAATATGGGATGTCCGTTCTTTCAAAGGCCTCATAGTCCTCACAGCCAATAGCACCAACATTAAAGTTACGTGACGAAAGTATATTCAACATCGGTATACGCATTCGCACATCTTCACCACCAACGTGCAGGATTATTTTTTTATTGTGGCTCATATGCTGCTCATTATTGTTTACAACTGATGCATGATGAGAATCGGAGAGTAGGTCATAAACTTTATCTAAAAAATTAGTCTTACCATCTACCAGCTTCTCATACCAGTTTCCAATTCCAAGCAATTCTGTTTGTTTTGTTATCATAATAGTTCCTAGCCACTTTGGATTGAACTAGTTTCTATTAGATAAAGAGCTTTTAAAATTAGATTCTTGATGATAGTAGCTATACAAGCGACAGGTAGTACAAATATTAACCAACTCATCCGATAATTTCGTGTTTATTGAGGGATAAACATTTAAGATAGCGAATGACCGCCTAAAAAAAAACCTCTTGCTCATTAAGAACAAGAGGCCCTGAGTATAAAACTTGATAAGTATTTATTACTTAATCCAGCTCTTATAACCATCCATGTTGTGTTCAACACCATCCGCATAACCAGCCTCATAAGCATCTGTTACACGTTGCTCTTCGCGCTCAGGGTTTACAAGGTATCCGCCCTGCCAGCCTTGTAAGTATTCTGCGTCAACTCCTGCTTTTTCCATTGATACAACTGCGTCGTAATATTCCTGATTCATTTGCTTATCCTCTTGAATTGGGTAGAAGGTTTAAAAAATTTGGGTGGAGTATACGTGACTGTAGTAAGTTCTGAATACCCCTATTGGGGTAATAACATGAATTTGCTATTTGTACAATTCAAACGTCAATCCGTTATTTGACCTAGCACGAACCATTTTTTCACTGATCATCGAGCCGCGCAAAGACCTTTAATTATAGCGTTTCTGTATCTCCAGCCAACCTTCAGCCGTCATTCTAATAATTTTCTCTCTTGATTCGTCATCAATTAACAAGCCGCTTTCTCTATTACTATAAGGGGTTATAGCAGCATCCAAGTCATTAACAATTGGCACAAGATTTTCTTTCTCTTTAGCCGTAAGCTGCATACGATTAATCACTCGGTATAATTCCGCAGTCACCGCATTCATGCAATTATTTTTTCTTGGCACTGGATTATCATGCGGTGTATCTAACCCTAGTCGTTGAATCACTGTTGTTACTGTGTCTTGATCACATTCAAATACAGTTACAGATCCTCGACCAAACAACTCATCACATTCATTAACAAAGCCATTATAGTCCAGATGCTGATTAAACCAAGGGTCTTCTAATACTTCCATAAATGATAAATCTCTACCGTAACTATTGATGTGGCCAACCTGAGGGTTACGTAAACACTGCTTATAAAAACTCTCAGCAAAGGCTAATGGCTCACGAAACCATACCCACACCTCTATATCAAATAACTCATTAAGTTCAAGCAATAATGCTTTTGACTCGTATGAAAAATCCCACCAATGGTTATAAATACCCTCCGATGACAATAAAATAGTATGAGTATGATCCTCAACATGATTGATAATATCTTTAAAATTATCCACTAAACTTTCAGCATTCACACTAACTAAATTCCGCTCAAACCATTGATGCTTAGGTGCATTCGGGTTATGAAATCGATTAGGGTAGAGCACCCCCTTTTTACGCAACTTACGCTGTTTTTTATCTAAATAAGCTTGAACACTGGTTGTTCCTGTTTTCGGTGTACCTACATGCAAGATGAGTTTTAAACGACTATTGTTTATTCTATCAAGGGGTTTAAGAAGTTCCTCCACCTCATTTGCAAACTTTCTACTTAATACCGTACGGTTAACCAGTCTGGAGGAGATAGTATTATTTGTCATAGAACAATCATACGGAAGCACTCAAAATAAACACCTACTTATTGTTTTATAATCCTGATTCATTATTCAGCCTTTTCTTTTCCCATAAGTCATTTTTGATCTCTATTTCCATTTGATTCCACGTATAATTCTCAGAATAATACTCACCCTTGCTATTCTGTCCTGCATCGGACCATATCAAAACCATTTTTTTACCATCGTCACTTATCCATTTTGGTGATAATTTAGGCTGATAGGTACGATTTCTCTCATTATCAACAATAAAATGTTCCGTATAATAAAATTTTCTCCAAGGACCGTAAGGATTTTTGGAATACCAAAAGCCTAAACTACCTGATTTTACATGCACCCAACTATTATAATAATCAGAGCTCGACTGACTCATTCTCATTCCTGCATAAGTACCACCATTCACCATAATGTACACGCCTAGCCCTTCATTCCAAACCACTGAAGGCAACCACGAATACCAGCCAAAATAATCATTATTTTTATTCTTATCAGGAAATTTATGAATAACACCACGCTGCTTAATATCCTTCGTCCAAACTGGTGTTACATCATTCCAGATTTTGAAATATTCCCAATTTGATCTTACTTCAAACTGACCTTCCTTCACTCTTGCCAACAAAAGTTGCGAAGCATCTGAGCCTTCAGGTGAATAAATATAAACGTAACCATCCTTTGAGGCACCACCTGCTTTACCATTTTGAACAAAGCTCAGCCAAACAAAGGGGTATGATGTTCGTCCATGCCCTGCCTTACCAAATTCTTTATTAAAAAACATCTCAGAAAAATCTGTTTCATAATTAGCGGGGTTACCATATGGCAGATCTCTCTCCTTACCCATCTTATCAACCCGAGACCAACTTTTTCCATTATCAGGTGATTTCAATATTTTAACGCCTATAAAAGGGTTAAATTTAGTATTCGGTGTTAAAGATACTGCCGTATAAATAGTGTCACCAATAGAAACAATGCCGTAACCATACCAACCACGCTCGTTACCCCCATCATTAAAAATAGGATAATTATTAATTTCAGTTACATCACTATTATAATCAAAATCACTAGCACCCGTTATTTTATAAAGGCGATTATGAAAGCTTCCATGACGATCTAGCCATGATCCATCATCCATATTTATTAACTGAGTATCATCACTAGCCCAAGTTACACACCAATTATCACCTTGCGGCCCCCTACCCACTCGTCTTATTGTTTCTTTATAGAAATGAACACCCTCTATTAACTCTGGCTCATAAAACCCACCTGTATTTTTTTGCTCAGGAGAGCAACCTAATAGAAAAAACACTAGATGTATCATAACAAGTTTAATCATATTTGACTTTAGGCTTAATCGATTACTCTGATAGTTAGGTATTTTCATTATTTTAAACAACCGCATAACATTGCTATAATTTTTCTTGAGTTCAGAAATAATAGCTCTAACCCAAAAGTGACATTAGAAAAGTTCTTATTCATTAATTTAACACACCCAAAAAAATACCCTAAAATAATGCGGATATAAACGGCTTACGTACATCAGTGTACACACAAAACAAACAAAAAACCCCGCGATAAACGCAGGGTTTTTTGCTTCCTAAGACCTTTTAGGAGTTGTAGTGGTGCCGATGGCCGGAGTCGAACCGGCACTGCTTGCGCAACACGCCCCTCAAGCGTGCGTGTCTACCAATTTCACCACATCGGCTTTATGTAAGCTAGGCTTACTTAGGTATGTCTGAGGGAGTCTCTTCTTTAGCAGGCTTCGTAGCATCTATAGCTGCCTTTATTGAGGGAGCTGCACCGCCAGGAACATCAACAGGCGTTGAATTAATCACTGTCGCCGGCGCTGCTTTACTATCGGCAGGTTCAATAATCTGTGTAGGTATAATAGAGCCACCATCAACACCGCTAGGATGTGCCACTAACCAAGCTAACATCAGTGAGTTTGCAAAAAATAAAGCGGCAAGACCGGTAGTCAGTTTTGTTAAAAAGTTACCTGAACCTTTAGAACCAAAAACAGTTCCCGAAGCCCCGCCACCAAAAGCCGCACCAGCATCTGCGCCTTTACCGTGTTGCATAAGCACTAAACCAATAATGCCTAATGCCACTAGTATTTGAACAATCAATAAGATGTTATATAACATGTAAAACCCTTTTATTTTTCTTACAGCTAAATGGAAGAAATGCTTCCAAACTATGTTAACCCGCTTTGCAAATAGCTAAAAAGTCTTCTGCTTTTAACGAAGCACCACCAATTAAGCCACCATCAATATCTTCCATCGCGAAAAGCTCATCAGCATTTCCACCGTTGACGCTACCACCGTATAAAATCTGTACTTTTTCTGCTACAGCCGTATCACGTTTGGCAATTTTGGCACGAATAAACGCATGTACTTCTTGGGCTTGTTCTGGTGAAGCCGTTTTACCTGTACCAATGGCCCAAACCGGCTCATAAGCGATCACTGCATCAGACAGGGCCGCAATACCTTCTAAGGCGATAACAGCATCTAGCTGACGAGATACAACTTCTTCTGTAATTCCTGCTTCGCGCTCTTCCAATAGTTCGCCTACACAAAGAATGGGAGTTAGACCATACTTACGTGCAGCAGCAAATTTATTGGCAGTATCAGCATCTTTTTCACCAAATAATGAACGTCGCTCCGAGTGACCAACAATAGCATATTGACAGTTAAAATCTTTTAACATTGAACCTGATATCTCGCCCGTAAATGCACCAGAATCATGCTCTGAAATACTTTCTGAGCCATACCCTATTTTACTTCCTGACAGAAGTTCATCAACTAATGGGAGATAGATATAAGGCGCACAAACTGCAACGTCAGTTTTAGCTTCTGACATACCGTCAAGAATACCTGCTAATAACTCTTTGATGCTTTCTTTTGAACCGTTAAGCTTCCAGTTCCCTGCTACTAAAGTCTGACGCATAGTGTTGTTTCCCAGTCTTTTTGAATCGCGGAAGGTTACCGCGTAGACAGGGATAAAGCAAGAATTATGCAGGTTTTTTTCAATCTAGCTAATCTAATTTTAAGTTGACAATAATGATTCCAAATGTCTTTATAGCTAAGAAACTAGCCCGCTTCTTGCATTACCACATCGGCAATCATATTGGCCAGTTGCTTAGTTTCACTTTCATCTTGCGCTTCGATCATTACACGAATTAACGGCTCAGTACCTGAAGCACGCAGTAAGACTCTACCACGATCTCCCATTTGTTTTTCAGCCGTTTTTACAGCTTTTTGAATGGCGCTGCTTGCATCTAGATCAATTTTTTCTTTAATCCTCACATTAACCAAGGTTTGCGGATATTTTGCCATGACCCGCTTTAAATCTTTCAAGGACTTACCGCTATCAATTATTGCGTGTAATACTTGCAGTGCAGCAATCGTTCCATCACCCGTTGCTATGCGATCCCTAACAATGGTATGACCCGATGATTCGCCGCCTAGAATACTACCCGTTTTACGCATGATTTCCATAACATAGCGATCACCTACATCGGCTCGATGAAACGTTAATCCCATCCCTTCGATAGCTTTTTCCAGACCCAAGTTACTCATCAGTGTACCAACCACATGCTCACCTAATGTTCCATTCTCATGACGATGAGCCGCTATAATGGCTAACACTTCATCACCATCTACCACTTCACCATTTTCATCAACCATCATTAAACGGTCACCATCACCATCTAAAGCAACACCTAAATCTGCACGGTAATGTTTTACGTTCTCTTGTAAAAAAGCGAGTGAAGTTGCACCACAATTTTTATTGATATTAATACCATTAGGCTCGACACCAATTTTAATCACATCAGCACCTAGCTCAGTAAAAACTTCTGGACTCACCTGATAGGTTGCGCCATGCGCACAATCAACCACAATACGCAAACCCTGAAGGCTTACATCAGAAGGAATTGAACGCTTACAAAACTCAATATAACGACCTGAGTAATCTTGAATACGTTCTACTTTACCAAGGTGTTTCGAACAAACCGTCTCTAAATCCTTATCTAGGTATTTTTCTATTTCAAGTTCTGTTGCGTTAGACAACTTTGTGCCATCAGCTGAAAAGAATTTAACACCGTTATCTTGATAGGGGTTATGCGAAGCACTAATTACTACGCCCGCAGAGGCGCGAAAAGTACGCGTTAAATAAGCAACAGCAGGAGTCGGCATTGGCCCCAATAAGCGTACATTAACACCAGCTGCAACTAAACCTGCTTGCAATGCAGTTTCTAACATGTAGCCAGAGATACGGGTATCTTTACCGATCAGTACCAGAGGTACACCCTGCGACGCTAATACTTTACCGGCAGCCCAACCTAACTTAAGAACAAAATCTGGGGTCATTGGCGCCTTACCAATCTCACCGCGTATGCCATCCGTGCCAAAATATTTTCTGCTCATAGTATTAACTTCTTATTGATTGATTTTTAACCATATTTTAACACTCACTAACTTAATAGGGTGTTAACAAAACTAACAATTATAATTTTTTAACACTCCATAAAACAAAAAAGACACCAGAGGTGGCGTCTTTTTGTTTTTCAATTAAACTCATCAGTTAGTGCGAGCTCGCAGGATCTCCGACAATATTTTTATCATCTTTGTCTTTAGTAGGCTTGTCTTCTTCTGCACTATCACTTGCTTCGACAGCCGCTCCCCCATCATCACCATCAACTGATGACGAATCATCGTCAGTCCAGTCCTCGGGCGGAGGAGGAACCTCGCCTTTCATCAAAGCGGCGATCTGCTTCCGATCAATAGTTTCATATTTCATTAAAGCAGCAGTCATAGCATGTAAAATATCAATCTTTTCTTTAAGAATAGTTTCTGCACGCTCGTAGTTCGAGTCAATAATACGGCGTATTTCATCATCAATCTCATGCGCAGTATCATCTGAAACATGTTTTGTTTGTGTCACCGAGCGACCTAGGAAAACCTCACCTTCTTCCTCACTGTAAGATAGCGGCCCAAGTTTTTCCGACAAGCCCCATTTAGTTACCATATTACGAGCAATACTCGTTGCGCGCTCTATATCGTTAGAAGCACCCGTTGTAACCCCTCCTTTGCCTAAAATCATTTCCTCCGCAATTCGCCCACCAAATAAAGTGGCTATCTGGCTTTCTAAGCCTTGCTTGCTTGCGCTGTATTTATCTTCTTCTGGCAGGAACATAGTGACACCTAAGGCTCTCCCACGCGGAATGATAGTCACTTTATAAACATCGTCATGATCAGGAACACTTAAGCCAACTATAGCGTGACCTGCTTCGTGATAAGCCGTATTTTCTTTTTCTTTTTCATTCATCACCATGGACTTACGTTCAGCACCCATCATAATTTTATCTTTAGCTTGCTCGAATTCTTCCATGTTAACCGTACGCTTATCAGCTCTTGCTGCAAACAACGCCGCCTCATTGACAAGGTTTGCTAAATCAGCACCAGAAAAACCTGGTGTACCACGAGCAAGGATTCTTGCTTTAACATCGTCACCTAAAGGCACTTTACGCATATGAACTTTTAATATTTGTTCGCGACCACGTACATCTGGCAATGGTACCACTACTTGACGATCGAAACGTCCGGGGCGCAATAACGCTGGATCTAACACATCAGGGCGGTTTGTAGCAGCAACCACGATCACACCTTCTGAGCCTTCAAAACCATCCATTTCTACTAATAATTGATTTAGCGTTTGCTCGCGCTCATCATTTCCACCACCTAAACCGGCACCACGTTGACGACCTACAGCGTCTATTTCATCAATAAAGATAATACAAGGTGCGTGTTTTTTGGCTTGTTCAAACATATCACGTACACGTGATGCACCGACACCCACAAACATTTCAACAAAATCAGAACCTGAGATACTGAAAAATGGTACTTTTGCTTCACCAGCAATTGCTTTAGCAAGTAATGTCTTACCTGTTCCGGGTGAACCTGCTAATAAAACACCACGAGGAATTTTACCACCTAGCTTTTGAAACTTACTAGGGTCACGTAAAAACTCTACTATTTCAAACACTTCATCTTTAGCTTCTTCGCAACCTGCGACATCAGCAAAGGTTATTTTCACTTGATCTTCGGTCATCATGCGTGCTTTTGATTTACCGAAAGACATCGGCCCGCCTTTACCACCACCGCCTTGCATTTGACGCATGATGTAAATCCACAATCCAATAATTAATAAAAAAGGAATCGTATTAACGAGAATATCTACCAATACCGAGCGACCTTCAGGTTCACGCACATTCACTTTCACATCATTCAATAAAAGCTCATCAATCATTTTAGGGTCATTATAAGGTGCGTAGGTTTGAAATTTATCACCACTAGAACCAACCCCTGTAACAACTTGACCACTGATTTCAACAGCTTGAACACTTTTATTTTCAACACGTTTAACAAAGTCTGAATAAGAAAGACCTTGTGATTGTGTTTGTGGCACATTAAATTTACTAAAAACCGCCACTAACACCAGTGCGATCACTACCCACATCACTATATTTTTATTTAAATCGTTCAAGAAGTTTTCCTCGTTTCTAAACTTTATATCCTAATATTACAGTCTACACCCTGTAATTAAATTTATCATCTCTTTGAGACTACAGGCTACTTTTAGTTCACTCACCTGCTGTCTTTACAATCACTTTGCAATGAAATTACACACCTTTAAACCCAAGCGCAACAACATAAACTTCGCGGCTACGTGGGCGTGATGCTTTCGGCTTGCGAATTTTAACCTGTTTAAAACTACTTTTTACATCTTTCACAAACGCATCAGAGCCATCACCTTGAAACACTTTTGCAACAAAAGAACCACCCTGCTTCAAGATAATTCTTGCCATATCTAAAGATAATTCACACAGATAAATAGACTTTGGCTGGTCAATAGTTTCTACACCTGTAACATTGGGGGCCATATCTGAGATTACAACATCCGCCTTAGATTCTTCATTATCTTTGTGTAATACGCTTAAAATGTCATCTAGGACACTTTGCTCAGTAAAGTCACCTTGAATAAACTCTACAAACGGCAAAGGGTCTATCGCCAAAATGTCACTCGCCACGACTCGACCACTCGCGCCAACTAATTCAACAGCATACTGACTCCACCCCCCTGGCGCAGCACCTAAATCAACCACTTGCATACCATGTTTTATAAGTTGATCTTTTTGTTGAATTTCTTTGAGTTTATAAATAGCGCGCGAACGATAACCTTCTTTTTGAGACATTTTGACATACTCATCATCAAAATGTTCTTTTAACCATGTTCCGCTACTTTTACTTCTTGCCATTTTAAATCAACTCTTATTGAACATGCCTATCGTAACGAATCAATTTAACGCGTACAATCAGCCAATATGGATAAATCACAAATCAAACAGCTTAAATCATTAGCACATAAACTCAAACCACTTGTTACCGTTGGGCAACACGGCATGAAAGACAGTATCAACGATGAGTTAGCTATTGCAATCGATTTTCATCAATTAGTGAAAATTAAAATTAATGTCGGGGATCGTGATGCCAGAGATGCGCTTATTGCTGATTTTATCAAAAAGCACAAAGCAGTATTGGTACAAAGAATTGGCAATATAGCTGTTTTATACCGACGTAACTTTGACAAAGAAAACCTACTCAAAAAAGCCTAATTGATTTAATAGCTTAGCGCGTGTCGACAGCGAAAGAAACGGCTAAAGCTCGCTAAAATCGGGTGAAACCCCACTGATTGAGCGGAAAATGAAGCCAACACAGTGTTATTAGTAACCCCCCCATCGAAAATCAGTGGAATTTCAGCCCTTTTCACTCATCATCCGAGTAGTGCAAAGGTCTCGATTTATAAGTTTGAATGCTCTCTATCACAATACGGCGCATTCTTAGTGTGCTTACACCCGCACAAACCTGCTTTCTTCGTTTCACCAGCTAAAAACTTAACGGGTTCAAAATCAGTCCCTTTATGTGAACCATCACAAAAAGGCTGACTATTTGAACGCCCACAACTACACCAATAATACTCTTTACCAGCTTCAAGCTCGACGACATAGGGACCCTTCTTGGCAACAACAGGGTTTGAACGATGCGGCATACTTATTCTCCTTTAAATATATTTACGATTAAATCCAATCATACAGAAGAAAGTAACAAACCATCAAATACACTTACAAATTAATACCACATCCAATACAATCAAACATGTCACTTCGTCGTCTATAACTATACAAACTATTAGCAAACCATTATCATAGTTGCAGTTTTATAAAAGTAACGAACCACCTCAGCGAAAGATGGTCGTAATAATAACAATAAAAGAAAGCGACATAATTATGAAATTATACCCCCTGTTAGGTCTTGTATCAGTAGGTTTATTAAGCCTATCTGCTTGCAGCCAGAATACCCCAATAAAAACACAAAGTACGCAATCGACTAAAAGTTACTATGTTGACAACCAACCCCCAGCACCAACTGTATCACGTGTTGTTTACCGGCAACCAGCACGCCCTACAAAAACACCTGTTTACCGCCAAAGAACACCTTATCAACAAGTAAGACGTACTCAAGTTAAGCGCCCCGTTGAAGTTAGGCGTGCTCCTCGCACCGTTACACGCCCTACTCGTGCTCAGCCAAGACAAAACTCGGCCAATGCACAAACAGCTGAGTTATACGCTATCGGAACAAAGATATTTCAAAATGAAACTGGTGGGCGTATTGACCAACTGGTTCACTGGAATCATCGGGAAGATTTTGCATCAATGGGGATTGGCCATTTTACCTGGTACCCTGCTGGGCGTAGACAAAGCTTTGGAAATACGTTTCCTGGACTATTAGACCACCTGCAAAAGAACGGTGTTAAGTTACCTGCATGGGTACAACGCGCACGATTTGAAGGCGCTCCTTGGCGTACACGTGGTGAATTAATGCGTGCTAAAAACACTCCAGAAGTTAGGCAGTTTGCGCAACTTTTATATAACACTCGTCATTTACAAGCTAAATACATTATGGATCGTGCGATGCGTGCCATGCCTCGCTTAGTAAAAAAGACCCCTCCTCATTTACGCGCCCAAGTGGCTAAAAACCTAAATGATGTCGCCAATTCACGCGGCGGTCGCTATGTATTAGTAGACTACGTTAACTTCAAAGGTGAAGGTTTAAACCGTCACGGTGGCTACAAGGGTAAAAACTGGGGCTTATTACAAGTGCTTGAAGAAATGCGCCCTACCCAAGTTGGTCAACCAGCTCTCAATGAATTTGCTGATGCCGCCATGCGCGTTTTGGAAAGACGTGTAAGAAACTCAAAACCTAGCCGCAATGAAAGAAAATGGCTACCCGGCTGGAGAAACCGTACTAACACCTACAGAAACCCTGTTTAAAAATACTATGGCACATAAAAAAAGGCTAACCATTATTTACGGTTAGCCCTTTTTTATTGCTTGAGTCAATATAGAGAAAGCTTTGCAAACTCAAATGGCGTGCAAATATGAGTGATACTTCTTTTTCGCCAACTGGCGCAAAGACCTTGTGAAACTAATCTTCGCGACTGGTCACTTCCAACAAATGATAACCAAACTGTGTTTTAACAGGACCTTGCACCGTATTAACCGGTGCACTAAAAACTACTTTATCAAATTCAGGCACCATTTGACCCGGGCCAAAGCTTCCTAAGTCACCACCTTGAGCTTTTGATGGACAACTTGAATGTTCTTGAGCCATTTTTGCAAAATCAGCCCCTTCTTCAATTTGCTTTTTAATATCGTTACACTGCTCTTCTGTTGCTACTAATAAATGACGTGCGCTTGCTGATGCCATGGGATCTCCCGATCTTTTAAAAATTTAAAACAACATGATATGTGCTAAATAACTAAAATCAAGGCTTGAAATAAACCCATGTAAAAAAACGGTTAAAATTATCAAAACCTGCTTTACCTTAAGGCTACGCAGATGTATCCTTGCGCTCTCTTAAAAAGCAGTGACTTTATAAGATATAATATTTGGAGAAGTGGCCGAGAGGCCGAAGGCGCTCCCCTGCTAAGGGAGTACATGGTTTATCCCGTGTCGAGGGTTCGAATCCCTCCTTCTCCGCCATTATTATCGTATACTGTTCAATAGGTAATTCTTGACTTAGTCTATTGAAGAAAGCAGAATACGCCACCTCGTTAATAAACGACCTACGCGCTGGTAGCTCAGTTGGATAGAGTACCTGGCTACGAACCAGGGGGTCGGGGGTTCGAATCCTCCCCAGCGCGCCATATTACCAATCTCGCAGAACCTAGTAAAAACAATAACTCTTTCAGGTTCTGCTGTGATTAGCGCTAATCTTTAGCCTTGCTTAAGGAGATCCTGATCAAGTCGATTAGAATTTAGCGCAGAAAAATCTGTCGCTATTTTTCATGAAGTGAGACGTAATAGTTATTCTATTGCGCCGACCTTCGTGGAAAATATCGGCGAATTTGGCAAGCTAAAAATAATTGGACTTGATCAGGGTTTCCTTAAGAGGCTCTGAACAACCTAGCTGAGTTCTGGCAACGCCAAGTTTTCAAGTTCGAGGCATTGAATTTAAGCATAGTCATTCTATGGTTAAATCAATAACAAAGAAATTGGAAACTTGGCCAAGCCGCGCAAGCTAACAAAAGTGGCGAGCTTACAAGGCATCAATTCCGTTGTTGTTATTTTTTGCGAAGGGAGCGACCATTCACAAAAAATACGCCTAGGAATTGATGCCTTGTAAACTCGCAGAACCCAACTAGATTGTTCAGAGATTCCTTAATACACCCACTGATAACCGTTATATGACAGCACCAACTGATATGGATACGATAAAACCCCAACTCATTGACCGCTTTGGTCGTGAAGTCACCTATGCGCGCTTATCCGTCACCGATCGCTGTGATCTACGTTGTGTATACTGCATGTCTGAGGATATGAAGTTTGTTCCGCGCGAACAGTTATTAACATTGGAAGAAATGACGCGCATCGGTAATGCCTTTATAGCATTAGGCGTAAATAAAATTCGTCTTACCGGTGGCGAACCATTGACACGCCGAAACATCATTAGCGTATTTCAGGCCTTAGGCTCGCAACAAGACTTAAAAGATTTAACCATAACCACCAATGGTACTTTACTCGAAAAATATGCCCGGCCTTTAAAAGATGCAGGCGTAACTCGTATCAATATAAGTTTAGATACCCTACGTGCTGAGCGATTTAAAAAAATAACTCGCAACGGAAAATTAGAGAAAACTCTCACAGGCATCGAAGCGGCAATTAACGCTGGCTTTAAAAAGGTCAAGCTCAATGCAGTGATTATGCACGGCTACAACGATGATGAAATTCTTGACCTTGTTGAGTTTGTTCGTCAACGCAATATGGACATCAGCTTTATCGAAGAAATGCCGATGGGCGAAATTGGTGATCACGATAGATCAGAAACGTATTACTCAAGTGATAAGCTTCGCGAATTTTTACAAGACCACTACAAATTAACCGCCACCACAGAACAAACCGGTGGTCCTGCAAAATATTATCGTTTTGCCGATAACGAGCAATCGCGTATTGGCTTTATTTCACCACACAGCCATAATTTTTGTGATGATTGTAACCGTGTTCGTGTCACCGCCGAAGGCATGTTGCTACTCTGTTTAGGGCAACAACACTCGCTCGATTTACGCAAAGTGGTTCGCGCAAATCCCACAGACGATGAGGCGCTAAAAACGGCCATTATTGGCGCAATGAAACTCAAACCTAAGGGGCATGATTTCAACCTCAACGAGCAACCCATTATTATGCGCCACATGAGTGCTACGGGTGGCTAAACTGACAAACAACTAGGAGCTTGTCCGAGAACTAAGACCGTAGCGAAAATTACAGAATTATCATAAGTTGTGATTATCGAAAGAGGCGAATAGCACGGCTATTTAACGATTTTGATAAGCTCAAATTATGATGATTGTGGAATTTGCAGTAGGTTTCTAGTTCTCGGACAGGCTCCTACCACTCCAACAACATACATGATGCTTGATAAACACAATATTACCGCTGTCATCCTAGCAGGAGGCAAAGGTCGCCGACTAGAAGGTCAAGATAAAGGCTTGGTCGTCTATCAAGAAAAAACACTTATTCAACATGTTATCGATCGTATACAAGGGCAAGTCGCTGATATTGTCATTAATGCAAATCGCAATCATCAAACTTATAAAGAGCTTGGCTACCCTGTCATTAGCGATACCATGAGCAACTACCAAGGGCCTTTAGCAGGGGTTTCTGTTGCAATGAAGTCTGTAAAAACTGACTATATTCTCACCCTGCCCTGCGATGCTCCTTTACTACCTCTTAATTTCGTCGCGAGAATGCTTAACAAACTAAGAACTATTAAAACCCAACATAATTGTATTGCAGTAGCACACGATGGGAGCCAAGCTCAATTCATACACGCCCTTATTCCTGTGGCATTAATCGATAAACTTGATGCTTTTTTATCAACAGATGAACGCGCTGTTAAAAATTTCTACTCGCAACAAGATATTATCTTTGTCGATTTCTCAGATCGACCGAGGGCTTTTTTTAATATTAATAGTGCGGAGCAACTGCTGGAGCTATATTCAGTTGATTAAAAAATCAGATGATTAAAACCACCCTACCCGTAGTCGGTTTTGCTGCATACAGTAGCACAGGTAAAACGACACTACTTTGTAAACTAATCCCGTTACTTAATGCCGCAGGAATTCGCGTTGCTGTTGTTAAACATTCACATCATGAGTTTGATATTGACCACCCCGGTAAAGATAGTTACGAATTACGCGAATCAGGCGCAAATAATATTGTTATTACTTCACGCAAACGTACCGCGATAATTATCGAGCACCCCGACAATCAAAAAGAACCAAGCTTAGAAGATGCGCTTAAACAAGTTGATATGAAAGCTTCTGATTTGATTTTGGTCGAAGGCTTTAAGTGTGCAAACATCCCGAAGATTGAGCTACACCGCAAAGCCTTAAATAAACCCTATCTTTACCCGACTGATAAAAACATTATTGCTATTGCTCTCGACCATCAGTTAGACCATCAGTTAAGTCATACACTCGAATCCACTAAAAACAATAATAATAAGAATAAAGGCATTCCTACTCAGTTGGATCTTAATAAACCTCATGAAATAGTAGACTTTATTATAAAAAATACGCTACAGCGCGCATCAATTAAAAAGGCTTAGCATAAGCTAAGCCTTTTTAATCTAAACTAACTAAGCAACTAGTGTTTAGGCTTTTCAGTATCACTACCGTTAACGGTGCCACGACCGTTATTAATAATTAATTCTGCAGAATCTGATGACTCTGAAGCCGAGTTAGAAGGTGCAGATGTCGTGTCTCCACCACATGCCGTTAAAACACTGGCAATAAATAATGCTGTTAGCATTTGTAATAAAATTTTCATGTTTATACCTCTTTTCAAATTTTAATTTAACCCAACTATTATTAATAGCTGGGTTAATAATGTTTTTGATTCTATCGAATAGTAACCGTTACTTTAGCCCAGCTATCATTCCAGTTAGAGTCTTTAATGCCATACCAAAGATCAATCGTACCTGTCATGCCTACCGCAGCGGTATAAACGAGTTTATTATTTACAATTCGAGCTGTTCCAATCCATGGTTGATCTACTTCGTAGATTTCTAGGTTATTACCTGAGTCATTTGCTATCACATCTACCGTTACCGTACCACCTCTAGCAACGCTTGCAGTATCATCTCTTGCTTGTACCATAACTGGTGGAGGCTGAATACCACCAACAGTAATAACAACATTACCCCAGGTGGTTTGACCCGAACTATCAATCAGCTCGTACCAGAAGTTCTCTTCACCACTAAAGTTAGGTCGTGGGGTATAAGTAATCGTACCGTTGTTGTTAGTTAATAATCCACCTATAACAGTATCGATCCATCCTGTTCTTAAGCCTGTACCGGTATCATTTGCCATAAGGTTTATAGTTACCGGCCCACCTGTGGTAGTTGCAATATCTTTATTAGCTTTTAATACAGTAGGTGGAACCGTTGAATTAACCGTTACAGTCAATGCCGCCCACTCCCACGTATTAGCCGTTATTGAGCTTATGCCATACCAAATTGTATCGGTACCACTAAAGCCACTATTGGGTGTATATCTTAGCTGTCCACCGACTATTGAAACCTGACCATTAGACGCCGGATCAACCATTTCAAGCACCAAACCAGTACCCGTGTCATTGGCTAACACATTAACAGTTACAGCATTTCCTGTTGATGTAGCCGTATCATTATTTGCTACGAACTGAACATTAGGCGTTGTCGAACGAATATCATCCACATCAATATAACTTCCCTGAATAGGGATTCCACCTGTATACAGCGAATCTACAACTAATGCAGTACTACCATTGGTAGGATTATTAAAGACACCCGCCATATCAATTTTGTAGAAGACACCACCATCTGTGAAGAAGTTGTAATAGTTATCACCACTTTCATCGACATAACATGTATGTGACTGTGCAGTAGAAGTAATATTTTCACGTGTAAATGGAAGCCCTATCCAATAATAACCAATCGGTCTTTCTGAGTTAATATAACGAATCGAACGATGCATGCTTCGACCAAAAACCGTGCTGAAGCCGTGATTTGAACTTAGAGCTACATTATTTTTTTCTGAAAAACACATGTGCCCTGGCCCTGTGCGGATACCTATATCAATATTATTTGCAATCTTCCAACGATCAACATCAATAACGCTCATAGCACCACCTGCCATACCAACATACA
>JALSJU010000123.1 GCA_026989145.1 Thiotrichaceae bacterium | reverse complement strand
TGAATGGTTTCTTCGTTTTTTACTCATTTTCTGTTTCCTCATGTAACAATTATAAACAGAAAATAGTTCTTAAGTTGAGGCTAAAACTGTCCTAAGGATGGGGTACAGTTCACTATCCCGTTAGTTTTTATTCCACAGGTTTTAGCAGCTGAAGAAATAGAAACTAAAAAAGTCA
Organism: Thiotrichaceae bacterium; assembly: GCA_026989145.1. Classification (GTDB taxonomy): domain Bacteria; phylum Pseudomonadota; class Gammaproteobacteria; order Thiotrichales; family Thiotrichaceae; genus Cocleimonas. The sequence goes on along the minus strand of JALSJU010000123.1, from coordinate 125,004 downwards.
TGATTACCTCAAATCTATTTAGTCTTGATATTAAATATAATGATAAGACCGCTACAATCATGCGTAATCAAGATAAGAAGAATGAGATTGTGCCGTTTTATCGTAAAACGGCACGAGGCACAATACAGGCCATGCACCCTTTCAAACCCCATGCAGTTGAAACCTTAGGTGAGGCAGAAGTTATTGACTATATAAAACAAATGAACGCAGGTAATGAATCTATAATCTTAATTGATTCTCGTACACCTGCTTGGGTAAAACGTAGTGGAATGATACCGAGTGCGGTGAATGTACCCTTTACTAAATTTAAAGACACCACTGAAACGCTTGAGATTATGGAAGATATGTTTGATGTTATTACTGGTGAAACCTTTGACTTTAGCCATGCTAAAACCTTAGTAATGTACTGTAATGGTAATTGGTGTGGGCAATCACCCACTGCTATTCGTAAGCTATTAGCTATGGGCTACCCTGCTGCAAAAATTAAATACTATCGCGGCGGTATGCAAAGTTGGACAGCTTTAGGTTTAACCGTTACTAAATAAACAAAACTATAAGTCACGATATTTTACTTACTTTACAGTGATGATAAGTTGCCCGTAACGACTATTAAACGAGATTGTTATTGTGGGATAAGTAAATAAATAGAACAAATATATTAACCCCTACTAAAATTAAAAAAATTATCCGCTAGTCAGAGAATTCTTTGCATAGTTAGTAAAGTCTATTATAGTTACTCCACCCAACAAAGATGTCTTAAAATAAAGATGCTTTGTAGCTGAATAAACATTGTATTGATAATAATAAAAATAAAGGCAAACCCCATGAATAAAGCGATTCCCGTCGTTATGTTGTGTACAGCAGCCGTACTAACGACACTACTACTCAACGGCTGTAATAATCAAGTTGCTTCTAACCCTACTAAGCCAGAAACTGCTCCTAAACCATTGGTGGCTTTCTTAAGTTTGCATAAACAATATTGTGAACAAAAATATGACAATTCTTCTTCTTTAAAGGAGAGTTTAAGCCATCAAAAAAAGTTAGCACCTGCTAAAGATTACAAGGGTGTTTACGAAGTATTTGTTGATAAAGTTAGTTATGCTATCTCACCTGAAGATGATGGTTGCACTACGGATGTAATGGTACAAGCCAAGAATAAACAAGAGTTATTTACGTTTGATGATATCAATAAAGCTCTAATCAATAGCGGTTATATAGCTACTGGAGAAGCTAAATCAAGAAAAGATATGGGCACTGATCAAACTGAAGTAATGGTTATTCAGAAAAAATATATTTCTCCACAGGGAGAAGTTACCACTTTAGATTTCCCACTAAATAAAAAAGATAAATACTACATGACTTTATTTGCAGAAAAATTTACACAAGCAAAACGTGAAATTAAAGAAAAAGTTATGAATAAACTTAGAATGGCTTCTATAGAAAAAAATAAAACTATATAAATTAGTTATAACCCAATAATTAGTGATTGACGTTACTAGTTATTGGGTATTTTAATGCTTAATGATCAATAATCTGACTTAAGAATAGCTGAGTTCGTTCTGATTGCGGATTATTAAAGAACTCTTCGGGGTTATTTTCTTCAATAATTTGACCTGCATCCATAAAGATAACACGGTCTGCTACTTTCTTAGCAAAGCCCATTTCATGGGTGACGCACAACATTGTCATACCACCTTCATTTGCAAGCTCAATCATTACATCAAGTACTTCTGAAATCATTTCTGGGTCTAATGCAGAAGTCGGCTCATCAAATAACATGATTTTAGGGTCCATACATAAACTGCGTGCAATCGCTACGCGTTGTTGCTGACCACCTGATAACTGACCTGGATATTTAAGCGCCTGATCTGGAATTTTTACACGCTCTAAATATTTCATTGCCGTTGCTTCAGCTTCAGCTTTTGGTATTTTCTTAACCCAAATTGGTGCGAGTGTTAAATTATCCAAAATACTTAGATGAGGAAAAAGATTAAAGTGCTGAAAACACATACCTACATCAGTACGTAAACGTTCTAATTGTTTTACATCACCGGTAATTTCTTCACCATTTACAATTATCTGCCCTTTTTGATGCTCTTCCAAGTGATTAATACAACGAATTACTGTTGATTTACCTGAGCCAGAGGGGCCACAAATAACGATACGCTCGCCTTCTTTTACATTGAGGTTGATATCTTTTAGTACGTGGAAATCGCCATACCACTTATTCATATTAATAAGTTGAATTGCGAACTCTTCATTTGTGCTATTTTGTGGGTTTGTCATAATATTTCTCACCTAGATGTAACATGATATTTGTGTATTAATCTTCTAATCTTAAACTTTCAACGATTAGTTTCTATGTCCTGTATCTAGCTGCCTCTCTAAAGCCATACTGTAGCGCGATAGGCTAAAACAAAACATCCAAAATACAAAGGCAGCAAATACTAAGCCTTCTGTATGGAAGCCTAGCCATGCGTTATCAGAACCTAATACATTTTCTATAATTGCTAATAAATCAAATAATCCTATAATCAATACGAGCGTTGTATCTTTAAATAGAGCGATAAAGGTGTTCACTAATCCTGGAATAACAAGTTTCATTGCTTGTGGAAGAATAACTAAAAACATACTTTTCCAATAGCTTAAACCCATCGCTGCAGCTGCTTCATATTGCCCTTTTGGAATCGCTTGCAAACCACCACGAACCACTTCTGCCACATAAGCAGATTGAAATAAGATGATGCCAATCATAGCTCTTGCTAACTTATCAAAAGTGGTTCCTTCTGGTAGAAATAGCGGTAGCATTACTGATGACATGAAAAGCACAGTAATTAACGGTACACCTCGCCAAAACTCTATAAATACAACACTCAGTGATTTTACGATTGGCATACTTGAGCGTCTGCCCAAGGCTAAAATTGTGCCAAATAATAAAGCAAAGAGGATACCAACCAAGGAGATAATAAGGGTAAGCATCAAGCCTCCCCACTTTCCCGTATCTACTACCTCTAGCCCAAAATACCCACCTCTAATTAAAACAAAAGCGATGAAAGGAAATATGACCAAAATAAAACCACCTAACCATGCCTTTTTAGGTGTCTTTTTAAAAAATAGTGGAATTGTTAATAAAACCAACATTATACCTGCAAGATTTGGTCTCCAGCGTTCTTCTTCAGGATAAAAACCATACATAATTTGATCAAAACGATTGGTGATAAAGGCCCAACAAGCACCGTCTTTTCTATCACCATTTTCAAGCTTACATTCACTACTTGAATCTGCAAACCATGTAGCATCTATAAATGCCCATTCGATGGCTGGTGGTATTATTTTATATAATAAAAAAGCAGCTAAAAGTGTAAACAAAGTATTAAAGGGACCATTGAAAAGATTAACTTTAAACCAATGAATTAACCCTTTGGAGTTACTCGGTGCGGGTAGTTCTGGCAGTATTTTATCTGTTACGTACATTTTATCTCTCCACCAATGACATTTTAGCGTTATACCAATTCATAAACATGGATATGAGTAAACTTACTAAAAGGTACACTCCCATAGTGACTGCCACTATTTCGACTGCTTGACCTGTTTGATTCAGCGTTGTTCCCATAAAAACGGCTACTAAATCTGGGTAACCAATTGCAGCGGCTAATGATGAGTTTTTAAATAAGTTTAAATACTGGCTAGTTAAAGGTGGAATAATTACTCGTAATGCTTGCGGTATTACAACAAGTTTTAAATTTTGAGCAGGAGTTAGCCCCACTGAAAGTGCAGCTTCTGATTGACCATGACTTACTGCTTTAATTCCAGAGCGAACAATTTCGGCAATAAATGCAGCAGTATAAATAACAAGCGCAAGTAATAAACCAACTAACTCAGGTATAACCGTTGCACCACCTTGTAAGTTAAAACGCCCTAACTTTGGCACATCCCATGTAATTGGACTACCTGAAATAAAATAAACAAGTATTGGAAATAAAAGTATTAATCCTAGTGCTACTAAAAGAACAGGAAACTGTTGGCCTGTTGCTTCTTGCCTTTTTCTAGCCCAACGTTTCATAATAAAGCTGGTGATTAGTCCAATGACTAAAGCTATTAGTGTATAAATAAAACCATCTTCATAATGTGGGCTAGGTATATTAATACCCCGTTGATTTAAGAAAAAACTATCAAATAATGAAAAGCTATCTCTTACAGCTGGTAAACTACCTACAATCAATGAGTACCAAAAAATAATTTGAATTAGTAGCGGTATATTTCTAAACGTTTCTATATACACAGTAGCAATTTTCGAAACTAACCAGTTATTTGAAAGTCGTGCTACACCAACTAAAAATCCTAAAATAGTCGCAAATAAAATACCTAATCCAGTAACTAATAATGTATTAAGTACACCAACTATAAAGGAACGTCCAAAGCTGTAGGTTGAATCAAATGGAACTAATGTTTGTAAAATATCAAACCCTGCTGGTTCCGACATAAAACCGAAACCGGTTGAAACTCCTCTTGCATTCATATTATCCAATGTATTTTGAACTATCGAATAAAAGAAGTATGCGAGTGCTGATATTAATAGAATCTGAAAAAACATTGCCCTATATTTAGGGTCATTCCAAACTAGTGGTTTACTAGGTAGTTCATTAATGTTTTTTTGTGAGTCGTTCATAGTTTTTAAAATCGTTGTATATATTTGGGTAAAAAGTGAATAAATTTGTTTCTAAATTAATAATCTCGCAATAGTAACTTTTCGAAAACACTAATTTAGAGACAAAAAAAGAGCCTGCAACTTGCAGACTCTTTTTTATTAAGCCTATTAACGAATAGGTGGTGCGTACATGATGCCGCCTTTGCTCCAAAGTGCATTAAGACCACGACCAATCTTAAGTGGTGAACCAGAACCTACATTTCTTTCAAAACTTTCAGAATAGTTACCAACCTGCTCAATAATGTTTGCAGACCAATTATCATCAAGACCTAATTTCTCGCCTTGTCCGCCTAGCATACGTCCGATAGCAGGATCTTTACTGTCTTTCTTCTCTTTAATATTCTTAGAGGTTAAACCTAACTCTTCAGCATTGATCATTGCGTTTAAAGACCAACGTACAATGTTGAACCACTGATCATCACCTTGACGTACAACAGGGCCTAGTGGCTCTTTAGAGATAACTTCAGGCAGTACAATTGCTGTATCTGGCTTAGCTAACTTAATACGTAGTGAGTAAAGTTGAGATTGATCAGAAGTCAGCATATCACAACGTCCTGATTCAAAACCTTTGATAGTTTGATCTGATGTGTCAAAAGTAATCGCTTTGTACTTCATGTTATTTGCTTTAAAGTAATCAGCAAGGTTAAGCTCAGTTGTAGTACCCGCTTGAATACAAACAGCAGCACCATCTAACTTAAGAGCGCTATCAACACCTAACGCTTTAGTTACCATGAAGCCTTGGCCATCATAATAGTTAACACCTGCAAAGTTAAGACCAAGCGATCCATCTCGAGTCAGAGTCCATGTAGTGTTACGTGAAAGCATATCAATTTCACCAGACTGTAGTGCAGTGAAACGCTCTTTTGCGGTAAGTGGGTTATATTTAACTTTACTCGCATCACCTAATACAGCAGCTGCAACGGCACGACATACATCAACATCAAGACCTTTCCAGTTACCTTTGTCATCAGCAGCAGAAAATCCACCAAGACCAGTACTTACGCCACACTTTAAGACACCTGCTTTTTTCACATCTTCTAGCGTTCCAGCTTGTGCTGTTGTACTAAAGATTGCTGCGGTCGCAAGACCTAATAGAAAACTCTTTTTCATGGTAAACCTCATTAAATATATTGTAGGGGGTTATTAATCATGCTTGTTACTATACAGTCCCAAGCAGTCGGTACGCATATTACACAGAGTAAAGACTATATTTCAAGTTTTGTCAGGTTTATTTTTAAGCTAATGAAATCAGTATATTAGCCTATTCTTATAAAGATGCTTTTATTCTTAATCAAACTAAGTATTTTTACTTAATACTCTGAATTATTTAATAAGTTTGAAAAGAGGACTGATAAATAGTACATTAGAAAACACTAATATTAACTAAAATCCAGAAGGTACAAAAATGCAAGAAATTACAATAATTGGTGCAGGTTTTGCTGCTTTAACAGCCATCAAACAAATTCGTAAAAAAGATCAGAAATCCAAAATCACGATAATTGCACCAAAAGCTGAATTTATTTATCTTCCTAGTCTGATCTGGATACCATCAGGTAAACGTCAGGGGAATGATTTACGCATAAATGTAAGTTCTTTTTTCAAACGTAACAACGTAGATTTTTTTGCAGGGACAGTAACTGCTATTACCAATGGTGGTCGAACAGTTATAACTGATAATGGTGATGTTACAAACTCTGCATTACTTATTGCAAGTGGTGGACGCTTCATAAAAAAACTTCCCGGTATTGAACATGCTATTACTATTTGTGAAGGTATTGAGGCTGCTGAAAAAATGCGTGATAAAATCAAAGCCATGGACGGTGGTACCATTGCACTTGGTTTCGGTGGTAACCCCAAAGAACCATCAGCTATGCGTGGCGGGCCAATGTTTGAATTACTCTTTGGGCTTGATACACAGTTACGCCAAGAAAAACGACGCGATAAATTTAATTTGATATTCTTCACCCCTGCTAAAAAACCGGGTGCTCGCTTAGGTGATGCTGCAGTTAAAGGAATTCTATCTGAAATAAAGAAACGAAATATAAACACACACCTTGGAAATAAAATGAAAAAATTTGTACTTAATAAAAGTACTAATAATTATACTATTACCACTGAGGGTGGTGAGTTTGACACAGATCTCATTATATTTATGCCGGGGATGACAGGTCCAACATTCGCTACAAAAACTGAAATGCCACTCAGTCCTGGTGGCTTGATACAATCAAATATGCACTGCCAAGTTGAAGGTTTCGAACATGTCTATGTAGCAGGTGATGCAGGTAGCTTCCCTGGGCCTGATTGGAAACCAAAACAAGCACATATGGCTGATTTACAAGCTGTTGCAGCGATTAATAATATGCTCGATGGCTTACAAGGTAAACCTGCAACACATACCTTTAAATATGAACTTGCCTGTATTATTGATTCTAACAATAAGGGCACATTAGCATTCCGTAATGAAAAACGGACATTAGTTATCCCACCTTGTCGAATTTTACATTATGCCAAAAAAGCATTCGAATGGATGTATCTACGTGATTACCGAAAATAATTTTTTCGATTATTCTTTTCCTATTTAATAATTAAAATAATTTAGTATCTTTTCAACGAATCCTTATAGATAGCAGTTCACCCTTAAATACTGTACCCTGCACGCTTTTAACACACTACAGAAATAATGATATGAGTTTTGATTCACTTGGGTTATCTGAGCAACTTTTAAAATCGATCAATAAACAGGGTTACACTAAACCATCACCTATTCAAGAGCAGGCTATTCCGGCAGTGCTTTCAGGGCGGGACGTTATGGCTGCAGCGCAGACAGGAACTGGAAAAACCGCTGGATTTACGCTCCCTATATTAGAAATATTATCTAAAGGTCCGAAACCTAAAAACAATCAAGTGCGTGCATTAATTTTAACTCCTACTCGTGAACTTGCTGCACAAGTTGAACACAGTGTTCAAACTTATGGTAAAAACCTTGAGCTTAACTCAACTGTCGTCTTTGGCGGCGTAAAAATTAACCCTCAAATTAAACGCTTGCATCGTGGTGTTGATATTTTAGTCGCTACACCTGGTCGCCTTTTAGATTTATATAATCAAAAAGCTGTACGTTTTGATCAACTAGAAATTTTTATTTTAGATGAAGCTGATCGTATGTTGGATATGGGATTTATTCATGATATTCGTAAAGTTTTAGCTTTTTTACCCAAACGTCGCCAGAACTTAATGTTCTCTGCTACCTTTTCAAATGACATTAGAAAGTTAGCAAAGACTATTATAAATGATCCTGTAGAAATATCAGTTAGCCCTCGAAATACGACGGTTGAATCTGTGAAGCAATGGATACACCCCGTCGATAAAAAAGAAAAATCTGCCTTGTTAGCTTATTTAATCGAAGAGAATCAGTGGACACAAGTACTCGTTTTTGGTCGCACAAAACACGGCTGTGATCGACTGACTCGACAACTCAATACTAAAGGTATCACCTCTGTAGCCATTCATGGTAACAAGAGTCAGAATCAACGTACACGTGCACTAGCTGATTTTAAAAAAGGCAAGGTTCAAGTTATGGTCGCTACAGATATTGCTGCACGCGGTATTGATATTAACCAACTTCCACAAGTTGTAAACTTTGATTTACCAAATGTTCCTGAAGATTATGTTCATAGAATTGGGAGAACAGGTCGTGCTGGTAGTCAAGGCCATGCTGTATCACTTGTTAGTGCTGATGAAGTGAAACAACTGTCTGACATCGAGCACCTTATCAAACAACTACTCAAACGTACTTTAATTGATGGTTTTGAACCAGATCATGATGTACCTATAACCAGCTTAAATAAAAAAATACCTAAACCTAAAGGCGCTAAAAATACGAGTAATAACCGCACTATAAAATCAAAATCAAATAAAAATATAAATAATTGGAAGAGTAAAAATAAGTCTAACGATGGCAATAAAAAAAGACAAGGTGGAAATAGATCTCCTCGAAAGTAATCAATTGTATGAAGTAATATCACCATGTTTCACGTGAAACACTTTATAATCTAAATTAACTGAAGGTATATTGTATTGTTTAGTCATGGTGATAAAAAGTTGTTGATTTAGACTACTAAGATAATTTATTAGTATGTCTTTATTTTCACTATCTAGCTCAGCAGCAAGGTCATCGATAAGTAGAATCCCTTTTTTATTTTCTGAATTGTCATCAGTTCCTGATAATACAGAATTCTTAGCGAGTAAAAGTGACAGTGCTAGCAATTTCAATTGCCCTCTAGAAGCACAATCTGATGCTAAACGATCACCCATCATTATTTTAAAATCGAAGCGGTGAACTCCACTAGAAGTACGCTGTATTTTGAGGTCATAGCTTTGTCGTTCTTTATAGTAATGTAATAGATTAATTTCAGATATATCTAAAGCATCAGGGAATCCTGATTTAAAAATCAAATCGAATTCAAAATCTTTAAAGAGAAAATTTAAAATCTTAAACCACTCTATTTTCAATAAAGAGATAGCATCCTTACGATAGTTATTAATTAAAGGTTGTAATTTTACTAATTCTTGAGTCCATTCATCCAAAGAAGATCTAAAGTGGTATTCTTTTAAACAAATATTTCTTTGTTTTAGTACATGTTGGTACTGTTTCCACTGTTGATGAAATGAAGGAAACTTATAAAAAGCAATCCAGTCAATAAATGAACGACGCAATTTTGGAGAACCAGTAATCAAGTCTATAGAACCAGCGTGAATAACAGTTAAAGGTAAATGTGTACTTAATTCGGCTTGTGTATAAATATTTTCTTTATTAATACGTATAACTGTACTAGTTAAAGATTTTTTCAAACCTATTTGTGTAGAATTATGCCTTTGATTGAGAACTCGTGCAGAAACTATTACAGAGTCCTTATTGTATGATATTAGATCTGAAATGTGTGCGGTTCTAAAAGATCGACCAGAAGAAAGTAATGTTAATGCTTCTAGGAGACTTGTCTTTCCAGAAGCATTATCACCAACAATAATATTTAAGTTTTTTGATAAATCTAATTGGATATTTGATAACGATCTACAATTTTTAATCGTTAATTTATTAATCCACATAACTATTCAATACGGTTTAAAGACGTATAGGCATGACAACATAGTGAGTATTCAGATCATCCTTGGAATGTAATAAGGCACTAGTATCAGGACTAGATAGACTTAAGAAGAGAGTATCACCTTCTAAATGATTAACAGCTTCTAAAAGATAAGTTACATTAAAACCTATTTCAAAGGGTTCACCAGAAAATTCTATATCAATTTCTTCTTCTGCCGTTTCATTATCTGGGTTATTTGAGTGTAAAGATAATAAACCTTGTTTGAAACCTAAACGAATACCTTTAAATTTTTCATTAGATAAAATTGCTACTCTAGAAAGTGTGTCTCTAAATAAATCACGATCAAACTCTATTGAATACTTACTTTTAGAAAGAACTGCAGCTTTATAATCTGGATATTTCCCATCTATAAGTTTAGAAGTAAAACGTATTTTATCTTTAAAAACACGAATATGATTGTCACTAAATTGTAAAGTAAGGGGTATTTCACTACTACTATCTAATAAACGAGAAAGCTCTAAAATACCTTTCCTTGGAACAATAATATTAAAGTCAGGGTTAGAGGAAACGTTATCTAAAGAATATTCTGAAAGAGCTAAACGATGTCCATCTGTTGATACTGCAATAATTGATTCATTCCTGAACTCAAATAGTAAACCATTTAAATAGTATCTAACATCTTGATTAGCCATAGAAAATGAAACTTTTTCCATTAAATATTTTAGTTTATTTTCAGGTATAGTAACTTCTTGCTTGATAGGAATGTCATCAAGTAATGGAAAATCATCAGCTGGTAAAGTTGCTAATTCGAAACGACTTCTAGCACCTTTTATAAAAAGTCTATTTTCTTTTGCTTCTAGTAAAATGAAACTGTTGTTAGGTAAGGCTTTACAAATATCAAATAATTTACGAGCAGGAGCAGTTAACGTTCCTGTAGATTCAGCTTGAATGTTGAGTTGTGAAGACATTTCTATTTCTAAGTCTGTACCAACCATTTGAAGAGAGTCTTCAGACACTTGGATAAGAACATTTTCAAGTATTTTACTGGTATGTTTTTTTTCTACAGCACCAACAACATAAGAAAGTTGTTCAAGTAATGTTTCTTTGGAAATTGTAAGTTTCATAGTAATAGTTATATATATATTTAAAAGATAATAGTAATAATAAGGGTCGTATATTTTTGTTAATAAAAACTAAATTTAGTTTATTTTCAATAATTTAGTCTTGATTTCAGTTGTTATTTAAGACTGTTTAAAAATAAAATAAATTGTTTAAACAATGTGGATAAGTTAATATTTTAAAGAAATATTTTTTTATACACAGTTTACACAATCTTTTATACAGCACTTATTTACAGTTTAATTATGTTAAAAAATAGATCTTTAACGAGTTAATGTTCTTTCTAAAATACGATAATTTTCATTTAGACCTGTGTCCTCAGCACATAACTCTTTAATTTTTCTACAGGCATGTAATACAGTAGTGTGGTCGCGCCCACCAAAGTACTCACCAATTTCAGGTAGACTATGGTTAGTAAGTTCTTTAGACAGTGCCATGGCCATTTGACGAGGTCTCGTGATAGATCGAGTACGACGTTTAGAGTCCATGTCAGAGGTTTTAATATTAAAATGCTGAGCAACTGTTTTCTTAATGTTATCGACAGTAACAGTTTTATTTTGACTCATTAATTGATCACGTAAAACATCATGAACAAAGTCTAAACCCACCTGAGTGCTTTGATTAAGACGTAAACTTGCTACAACTCTTTGAAGAGCACCTTCTAAATCACGTACATTTGAGCGGAAGTTTTTAGCAATAAAGAATGCGGATTCTTTAGGGATATCTATATGATATTCCTCAGCTTTTTTAGTCAGTATTGCTACTCGTGTTTCTAAATCAGGTGGCTGTATTTCAATCGTAAGTCCAGAATTTAAACGAGAACTTAAACGATCATCTATACCTTCAACATCACGAGGATAACGATCACTTGTCAATATAATTTGTTTTTGTCCTTCAAGTAATACATTGAAAGTATGAAAAAACTCCTCAACAGAGCGCGTTTTATTGGCAAAGAATTGAATATCATCAATAAGTAGCGCATCAACAGTTCGATAGAAATTTTTAAACTTATCTATATTATTAGTACGTAGTGCTTGCACCATGCCATTTACAAAACGTTCCGAATGCAAGTAGACAACATTCGCATTGCTATTATTTTCTTTAATTTGATTGCCAATGGCATGCATCAAATGTGTTTTGCCTAAACCAGAGTTACCGTAAATGAATAGAGGGTTATATGAAATTCCTGGATTATCGGCAACTTGTTTAGCGGATGCAATGGCTAACTGATTTGACTTCCCTTCCACAAAACTATCAAAGATGTAGTTTTTATCTAAGTTATTAGTAAAATTTGTATCACTGTTGCTTAAATTACTGTTATTAGAGGGAGTGTGGAAAGGTTTATTGTTAGCTTGGGGTGTGACTTGTTGATAATCGGGTGAAACCTTCTGCTCGTTGATGGTATTTGTAGGCAAATCGGTTGTGAACTGTGGTTCGTTAGAACCTATCTGAAGAATTACTTGCGTAGTATCTGAGTTTAAACCTTTAGCAAGTTCAATAATTCGCGGTAAGTAGTTATTTGTAACATGTTGATGAACAAAAGTATTAGGTGCTAGTAACACCAATACATCACCGTGTTGTGTACCATGCAATGTTCGTAACCAAGTATTTATCTCTTGATCACTTACTTCTGACTCTAAGGAATTTAGGCATTGTTGCCAAAGCATAGTGGTAGACTCCATTCTACAACGATGAATTTATGAACTAAAATCGAGTTGTTACAATTCGTGTTATCTGAAAAGTAGCAGGAGATTAAGGTGCATAGTTTGAGTTTTGAACGATTTAGCTAATTAAGAGAAAAATTTTGTTCCTACAATTTTTTACCAGTGGCTCGTACAAAATGACCCGATATTTATTTACTATTTAGCAGATTATTAATTTATGAGGGTAGATTAATATAAAGCCTTGTTAGTTAGATAAATTACATACATTTTCTTTGCAAAGAAATATAGCAATAAAAATAAAAAAACTTGCAAAGGGGGATAGAATATTACTTCATTTTAGGAGTTATCCACAAGCATTATTTAATAAATTCTGTGATTGGAAATTACCAAATAGTTATAATTTAGGCACCAGCGTTATCCTAGATTGAGATATCTAAAATGCAGCTCAATCTTTATATTCTGAGTAAAAGTAAAAATATAAAAAACAAAAATTACAAAAAACAATTGACTTAAACTACACTATTGCGTATTTTTTGTGCCCGTTTTTAGTTTCTTGATGTAATATTGATTAAATTAAAGTAATATACGGCTTTTATTAAATATCGAGCAGGTTTCGACATGAAAAGAACATTCCAACCCAGTGTAATAAAACGTAAACGTACTCACGGCTTTCGCGCTCGCATGAGTACTGTTGGCGGTCGTAAAGTATTAAAATCACGTCGTGCAAAAGGCCGCGCAAGTCTTTGTCCATAAATTAGCAATTTAACTGCAAGGTATACTTTACTAAATAAGTTATTGTGGAAAAAGTGGATGTAAATAAAAATAGTCTTAGTTCGAAAGACTTTAGACTGCAAGGTAAATTAAAACTGCTAACCGCTGATAATTATTCATTTGTATTTGATAAAGCAGAACGTTTTGGTAATTATTCATTTACAGTATTAGCTAGAACTAATAATTTAACGCATCCACGATTGGGTTTAGCCATATCTAAAAAATGTGCAAAACGAGCAGTTGATAGAAATCGAATAAAACGTTTATTTCGGGAAAGTTTTAGAATAAATCAACATAAGCTACCTAGTGTCGATATAATCGCGATGTGTAAACCAAGTGCGATTAAGTTAAGCAACCATGAAATGCATAAACAAATTGAAAAACAGTGGCATTTTATGCGAAAAAAGTTCGCCAGTCGCTCCGACTAGAAATAAAACACATACCTATAAACGAGTGCATTAGCTATGGATCAGCAACGCCCCTTTCTTTACCTAACCTTATTCTTTTTGGGCTTTTTAATTTGGTCAACATGGCAACAAGAACATGCTCCTAAACAGGCCAGCCCTACAGGTTCTAGTGAATTTTTATCTCAAAATAAAAATACAATACCCACAGATACACCGTCATCATTAGGGGTAGCTACTAACCCTACAGTTGCAAACGCTCTAACTACAAAATCCGAACAAGCACAAAAAATACACGTGAAAACCGATGTACTTGATATTTATATAAGCACAAAAGGTGGCACGATTATTCAGGCTGATCTACCTACCTATCCTGTAAGCTTAGAAGAAAAAGATAAGGCAGAGCGAATAATTGATAGTAAGAAAGGCTATGTAGCTCAATCAGGCTTACTGTCACAAGAAGCTAATAGAAGTGATTTAGCACCAAATCATTATGCAAGTTTCAGCACTCAAAACACTGAATACATTCTTAAGGAAGGTCTGGACACATTAGAAGTGCCATTAGTTTGGGATAACGGTAAGGGTGTTAGTGTCACGAAAACATTTGTTTTTAAACGCGGAAAGTTTTTAGTTGATCAAAAACAAGTTATAAATAATCAATCACCAGCCCAATGGGTAGGTAGTGAATACTCTCAACTAACCCATGGCGGTAGCGGTCGTAATGCAGGCGGATTTTTAAGTGGTGACATTGCCTATATCGGTGCTGCTTATTATCATGATAAGTATATAAAAGTAAGCTTTGGTGATATTGAAGATGAGACTTTAAAGGATGAGGTAACCGGTGGTTGGTTAGCAATGCTTCAACATTACTTCATTAGTGCGTGGATACCTCCAAAAGATGTAAAAAATAATTATTATTCAATTTATGACAAAACAAAACAGAATTATATTATTGGCGTTAAATCCCCACTTCAAACAATTAGCAGTGGTGCATCAGGTCAGTTTAATAGTCAACTTTATGTCGGTCCAACCGACCAGCATAAGCTCTCGAAAATAGCAGAAGGTTTAGATTTAACTGTTGATTATGGTGTATTTGCTTTTGTATCAAAGCCTATTTTTGCTGTAATGAGTTTTATAAATCGTAATATCGTTAGCAACTGGGGTTGGACTATTGTTTTATTGACGTTGCTAATAAAGCTCATTTTCTTATATCCATCAGCAATGAGTATGAAGTCGATGGCAAAAATGAAAAAATTACAGCCAAAGATTAAAGCTATTTCAGAAAAGTTTAAAAATGACCCGCAAGGTAAACAAAAAGCTACTATGGATTTTTATCGTAAAGAAAAAATAAATCCACTAGGTGGTTGTTTACCTATATTAATACAAATGCCGGTATTTATGGGTCTATATTGGGTACTTCAAGGAAGTGTTGAGTTACGTCAAGCACCGTGGATACTTTGGTATAAAGACTTATCTGTAATGGATCCGTTTTTTGTTCTCCCAGTTATTTACGGAATCAGCATGTTTGTCACCCAAAAACTGAATCCACCAATGGTTCAGGATCCAATGCAACAGAAGATATTTATGTACTTGCCGATTGTCTTTACCATTATGTTCTTATTCTTTCCTGCGGGCTTAGTACTTTACTGGGTAGTGAATAATATTTTACAAATTGCACAACAATGGTTTATTAATAAAAAAATAATAGGTGATACTAAAGTAGCATAACTAACTTGCCTATTCTTTGACTGTCGGGATGGAGGCTTATGTCTGAATACTTAGATAAGACAGAAACAATCGTTGCTATTGCAACTCCATCAGGTCGTGGTGGAGTTGGTATTATCCGAATATCCGGAACATTGGTTCCTATTATTGCTGTAAAAATATTAGGTTCTCTCCCTATTCCCTTCAAAGCTTCACACCGCCTGTTTAAAGATCAAGCGGGTAACACCTTAGATGACGGTGTTGCTATATATTTTCCTAACCCAAAATCATTTACTGGCGAAGATGTGTTAGAACTTCAGGGTCATGGTGGTCATATCGTTATGGATATGCTGCTAAAACGTTGTATCGAGTTAGGTGCTAGATTAGCTAAACCCGGTGAGTTTTCAGAACGCGCCTTTTTAAATGATAAACTTGATTTAACCCAAGCTGAGGCAATTGCAGACCTAATCGATTCAGGTTCCGAACAAGCAGCCCGATCAGCACTTCGATCTTTGCAAGGCGATTTTTCTAAGGCGATAGATTCACTATTAACAAAAATGATCGAAATGCGCGTTTATGTTGAAGCTGCATTGGATTTCCCAGAAGAGGAAATTGATTTTTTAGCCGACAAAAAAGTCTTAAATCGTTTAAATGAAATTAAACAACAGCTTAAAGATATTACCCAAAAAGCACAACAAGGTAGCCTATTAAGAAATGGTCTACACCTTGTTATTATTGGTAAGCCAAACGCAGGAAAATCAAGCCTGCTCAATGCATTAGCGGGTACTGAAACGGCCATAGTGACGGATATTGCGGGTACTACGCGGGATGTCCTGTATGAGTCTATTAACCTAGATGGAATACCACTGCATTTAGTGGATACTGCAGGTTTGCGAGAAAGTAACGATCCTGTAGAAAAAATAGGAATTGAGCGAGCATGGCAGGCGATTGAAAAAGCAGATATCGCTCTTTTGTTGAAAGATGATACCCAAACATCAAATAAAGATGATGAGACAGACGAAATACTTAAAAAACTACCAGAGACTTTATCGTTAATTATTGGGCATAATAAAAT
Source organism: Thiotrichaceae bacterium (assembly GCA_026989145.1). Classification (GTDB taxonomy): domain Bacteria; phylum Pseudomonadota; class Gammaproteobacteria; order Thiotrichales; family Thiotrichaceae; genus Cocleimonas. The sequence goes on along the minus strand of JALSJU010000123.1, from coordinate 108,457 downwards.
TGATTTAAGTAATAAAAAGTCGGGAATCGTTGCGGGTGAAATTTATCTTTCAGCTAAAAATGGTGAGGGTATTGATGCTTTAAAAACAGCATTAAAAGAACGTATGGGCTTTAAAGAAAATAGCGAAGATAGCTTTATAGCACGCAGACGTCACCTAGATGCATTACAAAGAACCGATGACTATGTAAAAAATGCTGAATTACAACTTATAAAATACAACGCCGGTGAGTTAATGGCAGAAGAATTACGCCTAGCGCAAGATGAGCTAGGAACCATTACAGGTCGTTTTACCTCAGATGATTTACTGGGTGAAATATTTAGTAACTTTTGTATTGGAAAATAAATCTAAATGAGATCCTAATTGAACTCGATCAGGGTCTACTTAAATATTATTGTGCAAATGAATCTAAAGCATCGGCTACAAGGTCTACTAACGTATCATCCTTACCCTCAAAAAAGTGATTGGCGCCTTTAACCATCTTTTGTTTATATTTTTTATTATGTGAAGCTGCAGTAGCACGCATTGGTGCTGAACCCTGTACTGCAGGTAGATCTTCTGAGCCATACAAATCAAATATCGGTAGTTTAATTTTTTTCAAAGACTTAGTATTACCGGCTCCCATGCCAATGCTGATATAAGCAACGATAGGCGTATCTGTTTGTGCTTCTCTATAGATTTTTTTATGCGCTAAATAATAATTAGCCATTTGTGCGCCCATACTGTGAGCAACAATAATAATTTTTTCAGCGCCCTCTTTTGCCATTTGACGAATACCTGCATCAATACGTGCAGGCACCTCTTTCATTAAAGGTTGGTAGTCACGGGATTTGGCATCGTTGTTCAGTACCGGCATTTGTAATGAGAGCGTATTCCAGCCTTTCTCTGCAAGTTGAACACGTAATGGACGTATAACAGTTTGCCAATCTGGGTGAATACCGATACCGTGCAGTATGATAATACCGGTATCACTTCGATTTTTAGTAGCACTGGATTGTTTTTCTGGGTTCGTGTCGTTTGGTGTATCTAACTGGCTATCTGCGCGTGTATCAATAGCTAAGAAATTATTTTTTCCATCATTGAGTGTGATGGCTTCACCATCAACTAATGAGTCACTAATTTGTTCTGCCCAACGCTTCTCTTTTTCTTTATCGGTGGCAAATGCCAAAGTGCTTGTTAGACAAAAAATCAAAATTAATAAGCTATTATTTATATTTTTTGATGTCATTGTTGGTATCTCCTGTGACATAGGTGAAAGTGATTACGTGAAAAATAATTTGAAACCACTTTTTGCTAACCATGATTTTTCTTGTAACAAATCAGCTTCGATTAGTGCCTTTTCTTCACTGTTTAAGCTTCTAAGATGCAGGCTATCACTACTACATTCAATATCAGGTAATATCGTCTCATCAAGGCGTGAGCGGTGTAACAAAACAGATAAACGTAAGATTATCATTAAGTAGCGCATTACATCACGTTCATCTTCAGGTAATGTATTGAGAATATCAGGGTCAATTTTTTTGCGGTGACCTTTTACCAAAACGGCAAGCCAATGTTGCCTACGACGAGAAAAACCAGGCATATCAGCATATTGTAATATATGTGCGCCTTGCAGATGATGCTTATCATGCGTAATACTTAAACCTAGTTCGTGTAAATCACATGCCCAGCTTAAAGTGTTTTTACGTCTTTTTGGTATACCCCATGACTTACGAACTTGTTTAAAGCAATGTAGTGCGGTGTCTTTAACACGTTGCGCCTGTAAAGGATCAATACTAAACCGTTGCATAAAATCTTGCACTGTTCTATCTCGTACATCTTCATGCTGAATTCGTCCAAGCATATCGTATAATAAACCTTCACGAAGTGCGCCTTCAGAGATCGTCATATGATCAATTTTTAGTGCTTCAAAAGCAGCGATAAGTACCGCTAAACCACCGGCAAATACAGGCGCTCGATCTTCTTTTAGACCATCTAACTGAATATTATTAATATTACCCATAAGAATAAGCTTATCGCGAATTTGGTAGAGTGCATCTAATGAAATTCCAAACTGACTTAAACCAGCTTCGAGAATGATGGCACGTGCTGCTTTTATGGTGCCAGAAGAGCCAATAGCGGTTTGCCAGTTGTTAGCGGAAAAAGCCTGCTGAATTGGTATAATTTCTAAGCGTAAGGCGGTGTTGGCTGACTGCCATTTATCATCGCTTAAATCACCATCAGGGAAAAACCGCTTGGTAATACTCACAGAGCCAATATTTAAACTTTCTACATTAAGTGATTCAAAATTTTTACCTATAATAAATTCAGTACTACCGCCACCAATATCAATGACTAGCTGCTTACCCTCATCATCGGAAATAGTGTGAGAAACACCTAAATAAACCAAACGGGCTTCTTCATGTCCAGGAATAATTTCGATACGGTGCCCTAATGCTGCATTTGCTTTATGTAAAAAAGAGTTCGCCTTATTCATTGATCGTAAAGTATTAGTACCTGCTGCCCTTACTGCATCTTTGGGTAAATGACGAATTCGATCACCAAAGCGTTCTAAACAATCTAAGGCATTTTTTGCAATAACTTCATTCATATCATTGTTGCTATTAAGACCACCACGTAAGCGAACCATTTCTTTGAGTTGATCAATCATGGTGATGTTGCCAAGTTCATCGACACGGGCAACTATGAGGTGAAAACTGTTAGAGCCTAAGTCGACAGCTGCAATCGTTTCAGGATAAGGTTGATATTTTTGATGATCTGTCATTGGTGTAAGATACAACCGTACGTTAGTTGAGGCAATGGCTTAGTGACTAATATGTTGTGTATTTAAAATGAACTAAAAACTAACAAATTAATACGTAGCTATAAACAAGGTTTAATTAAATTAATAGATTAGGGTGTTATCAAATACTTAGCTAGATAACTTAAATAAAGTAAGTTAAACTGTTTCTATCCATATATTATATGGTCTTTTTTAACTCAAGGAGAAATACAAAATGGGAATGATCTCAGACTTTAAAGAATTTGCACTGGGCGGAAGCCTTATTGATATGGCAACCGGTATTATTATTGGTGTAGCATCAGGAAAATTAATTTCATCGTTAGTAAATGACGTAATTATGCCGCCAATTGGTGTAGCTTTAGGAGGGGTTAATTTTGCTGACCTTGGATATGAACTCGCAGAGAAAGGTGGTGGAGAAAAAGGCCTTGACCCATTAATGTTGAAATGGGGTTCGTTTGTTCAAAGTTTTATTGATTTTTTAATTATTATGGCCGTAGTATTTATTATCGTAAAAATTGCTACACGTAATGATAAAGAGGAAGAAGAAGCAGGTCCAACTCAAGAAGAATTACTAACTGAAATTCGCGATGCATTACAAAAGAAGTAATTAAATAGTTTCAGGTCGGCCACTCTTGTTTAATATAAGAGTGGCTTTTTTATGCCTGCGACTTTCGTACCAATAAAGTGTAAAATCATGGCATCATATTTTTGGGTTTTTACACATGTCATTAAAACTTTCAATTGCACAAGTTAATCCTACTGTTGGTAGTTTTAAACATAATATCCAACTCATTATAGATGCGATCGAACAAGCAAAGGCGAATAAAGACGATGCCATATTATTCCCTGAATTAGTATTAACGGGCTATCCACCTGAAGACTTATTATTCCGCCCTGCTTTCTTAGAACAAGTTGAAAATGCTCTAGAAGATATTGCAAAAGTAACGAATAGCATCACTACAATTATTGGCGTACCCTTACTAAAAAATAAACAATTGTATAATTGTGCTTGTGTTATAAAGAATGGAAAAAGACAAGAAATATATGCCAAGCAACACTTGCCAAACTATCGTGTGTTTGATGAAAAACGGTATTTCAAGCGAGGTAAAGAAAGCTGTGTAATTGATATTAATGGACATAAGGTAGGGTTGTTAATCTGTGAAGATATTTGGCGTGAAGGTCCTGCTAAAAAAGCAGTTAAGGAAGGTGCAGAAGCCTTATTTGTTTTAAATGCATCACCATTTCGTGCGGATAAATCAGAAGAGCGTTTAGCATTACTTAAAAAACGGTCACTGGATAGTAACTGTTCAGTTGCTTATGCCAATTTAGTTGGGGCACAGGATGAGCTGGTTTTTGATGGAGAATCTTTGGCACTTGATAAAGCCGGTCAGTTGATTTTTCAAGCACCTAGTTTTGAAGCAGGTGTTTACAGCCTTGAAATACCGTTTGAAAAAGCTAACAAAGCACTTGAACCAAGACAATCTACAAAGCAGCAAAGAATTTATAACGCACTAGTACTTGGTGTAAAAGATTACGTTCACAAAAATGGCTTTCCTGGTGTGATGTTAGGTTTATCAGGCGGGATAGATTCAGCCTTAACCATGGCTATTGCGGTAGATGCGCTTGGGGCTGAAAATGTCGAAGCAATTATGATGCCGTTTCGTTATACCGCCGATATTAGTAAACAAGATGCTTCAAAACAAGCCAGAACCCAAGGCGTAAAATACCGAGAAATCCCGATTGAGCCAATTTTTAATAGCTTTGTTGATGCGCTTTCGGATGAGTTTGAAGGTTTAGAAAATGACGTGACCGAAGAGAATATTCAAGCGCGTTCACGCGGTGTGTTGCTTATGGCGATGTCTAATAAGCTAGGAAAAATGTTATTAGCCACTGGTAATAAAAGTGAAATGGCGGTTGGCTACGCGACACTGTATGGTGATATGGCAGGTGGTTATGCACCGCTTAAAGATGTTTTTAAAACCATGGTTTATGACTTATCTCGTTACCGCAATAGCCTAGGTGATGGCGAAATAATCCCCGATCGCGTCATCACCCGTCCACCATCTGCTGAGCTAGCACCTGATCAAATAGACGAAGACTCACTACCGCCTTATGATATTTTAGATGCAGTATTAAGCCTCTTTATCGAAGAATTTCAAAGTGTTGATCAAATTGCTTCACTAGGTTATGAGCATGAAACGGTTGAGCGGGTGGCAAATCTTGTATTATTAAATGAATACAAACGCCGTCAATCTGCCCCTGGGGTTCGCATTACAAAACGTGCCTTTGGTAAAGATCGTCGTTACCCGATTACATCGCATTATCGCTGGCATTTGTCGCAGAAACAATGAGTGTTGAAAAAAGGTATCGTCAATTACTCGTGATCTCAGGTGAGCTAGTAAGTTGCCAAGCTTATGCAAAAAATTTAAGCAGAGACTTACAATGTTTGGAACTTGATGACCTTTGCACTGCTAGTAGCTATTTGGGAATGGAGTTTGATGCAGTAATTTTTAATACTTTTGAGTCATTTAATCCAAATGCATTGGGAATTATTTCAGGGACGATACGCGCGGGTGGTTATTTAATCCTTTTAAAGCCACTTTCATGGGGCACAGAAAGCCTATTTTTACAACGCTTTGAGAGATTGTTAGCTAACAGTAAGAATATTCGGTATTTAGACCTAAGCAAAACTGCCGATATATTAGGCGTACCTCAGCCCATAAAAATCGATAGTGACTATGCGACTAAAGATCAGCAAAAAGCAGTAGATGCGATTGTTAAAGTTGTAAAAGGGCATCGTCGCAGACCTTTAGTGATTACAGCAGATAGAGGTAGAGGTAAGTCTGCCGCACTCGGACTTGCAAGCGCTCTTCTGTTAAAAGATAGTATAGACAATATTATAATCACTGCACCGAACAAAAAAATGGCAGAAGTCATTTTTAAGCACGCAAAAAATAGATTTCCACAAGCAAGACTACTCTTTTTTTCGCCAGATGAATTACAGCAGAAGAAACCAAAAGCTGGGTTAGTATTAGTGGATGAGGCTGGTGCAATACCCATACCGCTTTTAGAATGTTTTGTGAAACATTATTCACGTATCGTCTTTGCGACAACCCTACACGGTTATGAAGGTTGTGGGAGAGGTTTCACTCTTAAGTTTTTTAAAGCATTAAATGGGCTAACACCCCAATGGAAGCATTGCCAGCTAGAGACTCCTGTGCGATACCCAAAGAATGACCCACTAGAACAATTTATTTTTAAATCGTTATTATTAAATGCAGAACCTGCCAAAGCAGAATTTATAAAGCAAACAAAACTTGCAGATTGTCACGTAGAACTGCTTGATAAACAGGCACTGCTAAACGATGAGGTATTGTTAAAAAGTGTTTTTGGCCTTTTAGTCAACGCACATTACCAAACGAAGCCTTCTGATTTAAAGTTATTATTAGATGACACTGCTTTAAACATTCAAGTGTTATTCACCGAGCAGAGGCAGGTAATCGCAGTAGCACTGTTGATTAAAGAAGGTGCTATTGAAGCCAAACTGGCAAGCCAAATATTTAATGGTCAGCGACGCATAAAAGGACATTTAGTTGCACAAGCATTAGCCGCTAATGCCGGCAGTGAATTTGCGCCGTGCTTGATGGGTGAGCGCGTTAGTCGAATAGCCGTTCATCCGCAATTACAAAATAAAGGCTTTGGCAGTTATTTGCTAACGAGTGTGTGTAATCGTTCTAAAGCTGAGTATGTGAGTACAAGCTACGGGGTTAGTTTAGAGCTGTTAAATTTTTGGAATAAGCAGGGGTTTGATTCGGTTTATCTCAGTATGAAACGAGATGCAAGTAGTGGAATGCACTCGCTAATTATGCTTAAAGGGTTAACTAACAAAGGATTGGCGTTAGTCGAAGCCTCACAGTTACGATTTGCGAAAAACTACGTACTGTTATTAGCAGAGCCATTTAAGAAATTAGAAACAGAGTTGGCGTTGTTGGTGCTTGCAGATTTAAATACGGATGGGTTTATTGAGTTAAGTAAGAGTGAGGAAAAAGAAGTAGCAGCTTTTGGCTATCAGCAACGTGGTTATGAGAATAGTTTGCATCCAATTTGGAAGTTCACAATAAAGACTTTGCCGGAAGGTCAGTCAAGATTAACGACTATGGAAAATAAGGTGCTTATGCTAAAAGTTTTACAGAAAAATTCGTGGCAAGCAACCAAAGATCAAGCAGGTTTAAGTGGAAAAAAAGATGTTTTAAAGGTATTAAGGCAAGCGGTATCAAGGCTTATCAGCAAAAAATAGATTATTAAGAATCCTGCGAATTAACTTAACTTAATTTTGGTAACGTTAAATTTTTAGTATAGCAATTTACAGTTAAAATCATGATGAAGATATTGGTAACGAGTTGAACAAGCAGTTATAGAAATTAATTCTTTTCTTCTTGGTCGAACTCATCGGTTAATAAAAAAACAAAATCTTCAATTTCACGGTACGCTTTAAACTGGCGTAACTTGTACTCGATTTCTCGTATGGCTAGCGTATTGTCACTTTCAATTAAAAAGTCGAGGTCTTCACCCATAGCGAAGTAACTATCAGACTGTGCATATATTGCCGATGAGAATAGAGCCAGCAGTAAGCTAACAGCAATATTGATAAACCCTTTTTTCATTTTATTCCCCTTATTGTATTGACCTTTTTTAGACTTTTTTACATTGAGGTCGTGCCTTAATATTATTCTAATTTTTGTGTTTAGTGAAGAGCCTATAAAGCTTATTTTTTTATATAAAAAAGGCACCTAATGGTGCCTTTTAATATTTTATAGTAGCGTTACTTTATTTCACTTCACTAACCATATAATTTACAGCTGCTTTCACATCTTCATCTGATAAAGTAATATTTCCACCTTTAGCGGGCATAGCACCTTTACCGTTGAGTGCAGTGTGATATAAGGCATCCATTCCGGTAGCGATACGTGGCTCCCATGCGGCTTTGTCATCAAGTTTTGGCGAGCCTGCAACGCCTGTAGCGTGACAAGCAAAACAAGTTTTACTGTATACGGCCTTACCTTTCTCTAGGTCAGCAGCAGAAGGAGCGGTTGATGTGGCTTTTGCTTCTGACACCATGGCGGTAGCGGCTGCCGCAACGGGAGCAACAGCCTCAGGAGCTTTAGGTGCCTCTGGTGCGCTTGGTGCTACAATTTCTTTAGGTGTTGCGGGAGCTTCAATCACTTTTTCAGGGGCAGTTTCTGTTGTTGTATTTTCAGTTACTGGCTTTTCTTCTGTGGTTGTAGCAATTTTAGGCTGTGCTGTTTCTGGCTCACTTTTAGCTTGTTTTTCATTAGGCGCTTGCGTTGACGCTGATTCTTTTTTAGCAGGAGCTTCTTCTGCTTTAGATTCTGGTGCTGCGGCTTCTTTTGTCGGTGTTGCAGCGGGAGCTTCACCTATGTCTAAATCAAAACCAGCTTGTTTCGTCATGTAAGCAATGGATGCTTTTAATTCAGCATCTGTTACGGATGGGTTACCACCACGTGCAGGCATTGCGCCTTTACCATTTATTGCAGAATGCATTAAAGAGTCGATACCAGTAGCAACTCTAGGCTCCCAAGCTGCTTTATCAGTTATCTTTGGAGCACCTGCAACGCCTGCAGTGTGACAAGCTGTACAAACGGCATCAAACACCTCTTTGCCTGAGCGAGCAGCAACTGGTGCAGCTGGTTTAGCATCGGCAGTTAATGATTGTCCTACTGCCTTCAAATTATCTGAAGCTGCTGCAACTTTCATGGTGTTATCTAATTCACCTTTAGTCGAGTTTTTGTTAACTGTATTTATTAGGCTCGAGATTAGAAAGTAGACTGCTAATAAAATAGAGACCGCACTCGCGATAAAAACAAGCCACGATACAGGATCAACTTTAGGTGCATGGTTCGACATAATTTATTATCTCCAATAGATAAATTGCAATTTGGTGCGCGATTATATTAAATAATCCTATTATTCTCCACTAAATTATAAGGGGCATTAGGGATAGGTGATTTTTTAGTTAAAAACCTAACTTAGATCAAGAAAGTCAGATACCAAATTGTACTTTCCATGTTATAGATTGGTTTACCCTAGTCCTTTTGGAGAAAGTAGATCCTTAATTATCTTTTACGAGTTGTTCATTTTCAAACAGTTGTTCAATGGTTTCTCTTTTTCGAATGACATGAACTTTATCACCATCGATTAATATTTCAGCAGCCCGAGGACGAGTATTATAGTTTGATGCCATTGTAAAGCCGTAAGCACCTGCAGAACGAATTGCTATTAAGTCGTCCTGGCGTAGCTTTAATAAGCGATCTTTCCCTAAGAAATCACCGGTTTCACAGATAGGCCCAACTACATCAAATAACTGATCTTCCCCTTCTGGTGTTTCATTAAGCGGAACAATTTCTTGCCATGCTTGATAAAGCGAAGGCCGAATTAAATCATTCATCGCGGCATCAATAATAGCAAAGTTCTTACTTTCGCCTTGTTTAATGTACTCAACCTTACTCAATAATACCGCGGCATTGGCAGCAATGGCACGACCTGGCTCAATAAGAATTTCATAGTCCTTAAGCTTGTCGTTACTTAATAGCTCTGTGATGTATTCGGAGGGGAGAGCAGGGTTTTCATCTTTATAACGTACGCCCAGTCCACCCCCTAAATCAAGGTGATGAATCACGATGCCTTGTTGTTTTAGTTTATCTGCTAATGTTAATAATCGTTTTAGCGCATCCATAAAGGGTGCTGTCTCGGTGAGTTGTGAGCCAATATGACAATCAACCCCTGTGATATTGATGTGGCTCATTTGAGCCGCTTGAAGATAAACCTTTTCAACAATATTAATATCAATGCCAAACTTATTATCTTTAAGTCCTGTAGAAATATAAGGATGTGTTTGTGCATCTACATCAGGATTTACACGAATTGATATATCTGCAATTTTATTCATAGAACTCGCTACTTCATTTAAGCGCTCTAGCTCACCTACCGACTCAATATTAAAACAGCGAATGCCTACATCCAGAGCACGCTGCATTTCGTCTGCGCGCTTTCCGACACCAGAAAAAACAACCTTTTTAGGGTCGCCTCCTGCCTTTAATACACGCTCTAATTCACCGACCGACACAATGTCAAAACCAGAACCTAAACGGGCTAATAAATTAAGGATTGCGATATTAGAATTGGCTTTAACCGAGTAACAAATAAGGTGTTTATGATCCCCAAAGGCATCATTAAACGCATGCCAATGGCGCTCTAATGTTGCACGTGAGTAAACGTAGCAGGGTGTGCCGTGCTCTTTAGCAACTGACTCAAGTGACACATCTTCGGCAAGTAACTTGCCTTCTTTATAATTAAAGTAATCCATATTATTGTCGCTTCTCAAGTAATATTTGTGTTGCTGGTTTTTCAGGCAGTGTTAATGCGCCCTTATTGCCACAGCCTGATAAAACAGTGGAAACACTTAATAAAAAGAGTCCGATAATCATGAGTGTAAAGAGCCAGTTAGCCCAACAAATATTTTTAAACATGTGTGGTTTCAAATAAGATAAAGTAAAGCAGAAGTATACCGACAGTGCTACCCTTGAGACAATGAAAACCACCATGAAAACACTATGAAAATCATGCCGAAAAAAATTTGGATAGTAGGTTGTGGTGATGTGGGGCGTCGCCTTTCGCAACTATACCTATCTGAGTTTGACAATATCAGCATACAAGCGGTTGTTCAAAGCGATGCATCTGTCACGGCTTGTAACAAACTGGGGCTTGAAACGTGTCAAATTAATCTTGATCATTCTTTAGTGCAAGCTTTTAATGAAAGCGAATTTGACGGCTCATGGCTGTTTTATTTTGCGCCTCCGCCTTCTGAAGGTAAACATGACAGTCGTCTAAAAAGGTTCTTAAGTAAAACGTTAGGCGGGGCTGATAATACACCGTCACGTATTGTTTTAATTAGCACAACAGGAGTATATGGCGATAGTCAAGGGGAATGGATTGATGAAACAACGCCGACAAACCCAGTTGCGGAGCGTGTATATCGTAGGCTTTCTGCTGAAGATGCATTAAAAACTTGGGCAAAAAAAACTGGCAAGGAATATATGATTTTGCGCGTACCGGGTATCTATGCGCAAGATCGTTTGCCAGTTGCACGTTTGCAAAAAGGTTTGCCAGTTGTTAATCAAGCAGAGGCAGGTTTCACAAATAGGATTCACGCCGATGATTTAGCGCAGGCCTGCTTATTAGCGATGAATTGCTCACATAAAAACGAAATAATCAATATTGCCGATGGCAACCCCAGCACCATGACAGATTATTTTAATCAAGTCGCTGATTATGCGGACTTGCCTCGTCCACCACAGATAAGTCTCCAAGACGCACAGCAAACATTAAGCGCTGGCATGGTTTCTTATTTAAAAGAATCAAGACGTATAAAAAACACTAAAATGTTGGAGCTGTTGAAGATTAAATTGAAATATCCTGACTTGAAAACCACTCTCAAGACTACGACCCCATCAAACCAAACTTGTGGGAGTACTAGAGAATAACGCATTCGTTTTTTTGCATTGAATCATCCTAATTAATCAATTAGACGAAACCCCAGACACTTCCTATATTTAGTTACCGAAGCAGTAATCTACTTTTCGGATAACTAGAGGTCTTTGCAAGAAAAGTAAAGATCTTCAACTAATCAAAGGAGAAAAAAATGTCTCTCGCAGGATCTAAAACAGAGCAAAATTTAAAAGACGCCTTCGCTGGTGAATCACAAGCAAACCGCCGTTACCTTTACTTTGCAGCAAAAGCAGACGTAGAAGGATACAACGATGTAGCATCGGTTTTTCGTTCAACCGCAGAAGGTGAAACGGGCCATGCGCACGGACACTTGGAGTATTTAGAAGAAACAGGTGATCCAGCAACAGGCTTACCTATCGGCGCTACCGGTGACAACCTTAAGTCTGCCATTGCAGGTGAGACGCATGAGTACACTGATATGTACCCTGGTATGACGAAAGCAGCCCGTGAAGAAGGTTTTGACGAGATTGCTGACTGGTTTGAAACACTAGGTAAAGCAGAGCGTTCACACGCAAATCGTTTCCAAAAAGCGCTAGATAATCTAGACGGCTAAATCTAAACAATTACTTGTTTAGCCCTCCTCTTCATAACAGAAGAGGAGAATCATTCTAAGTTATTACTTATCAGTGATAACGAACATCGAGACCTTACTACACAATACGATTAAGGCTCACTATAACAATAAGGTAAGCTCATGGCAGCACGTGAAGGCAATCTCGAAGCACCCACACGACACCCCCTAGATTGGAAAAACCCTGATTTTTATAACGAAGACTCGCTCAATAAAGAGCTAGAACGTGTTTACGATATTTGTCACGGTTGTCGTCGTTGTGTCAGTTTATGTGAAGCATTTCCGACCTTGTTTGATCTGGTGGATGAATCAGATACGTTTGAAGTTGATGGTGTTGATAAAAAAGACTTTATGAAAGTTGTCGATCAATGCTACCTTTGCGACCTGTGTTATATGACTAAATGTCCTTACACGCCACCGCATGAATGGAATGTTGATTTTCCGCACTTAATGCTTCGTGCTAAAGCAATTAAGCATAAGAAAGGCGATGTAAAAACTCGTGATAAAATTTTATCAGCCACCGATACTGTTGGAAACTTAGCGGGTATTCCTGTTGTTTCAACCATTGTTAACGCCACCAATAATAATGCGCTAGGTAGAAAAGTCTTGAAGAGCGTGCTAGGCGTACACCCAGATGCAACGATACCGAAGTATCACAGTAAAACGGGTCGTAAGCGTTTATCCAGCACAATTATGCAAAAAGCGACAGAGGCAAAAGCGGCTGGTAGAACCACTGGTAAAGTGGCAATTTTTGCAACCTGCTACGCCAATCGCAATGAACCACATTTATTAGAAGATTTAAATGCGGTGCTAGAACACAACCAAATCCCCACATCATTGGTAGATAAAGAAGTTTGCTGCGGCATGCCGAAATTAGAGTTGGGCGATTTAAAAGCGGTAGAGCATGCTAAAAATGTCAACATCCCAGAGATGATGAAAAAAATTAACGCAGGCTGGGATATTATCGCTCCCGTACCATCTTGTGTGTTGATGTTTAAACAAGAGTTACCGTTAATGTTTCCAGAGGATGCCGATGTGCAAACGGTTAAAGAACATATTTTTGACCCGTTTGAATACCTTATGCTACGCCATAGAAAAGAACTTTTGAATACAGATTTCAAAAAATCATTAGGTAAAATTGCCTATCATGCGGCCTGTCATTTACGTGTGCAAAATATGGGTTTAAAAACACGTGAAGTATTGCAACTCATTGAAGATACCAGTATTGAAACTATTGAACGTTGCTCTGGGCATGACGGAACCTACGCCGTGAAAGAAGAATATCACGAGCTATCAATGAAAATATGTCGCCCTGTCATCACCAAAGTACAGAAATCAGAATCAAACTATTACAGTAGTGATTGCCCGATGGCAGGACACCAAATTGCTAATGGCATGAAAGATGATTCTAGTCCTTACCACCCACTGACTCTGCTACGCATGGCGTACGGTTTATAAATCGAGACCTTTGTACGAGTTGGTTAACAAGTAAAAAGGGTTGAAACTTCACTGATTTTCGTTGAAAAATGCACTAATAAACTAGTTATTAGCTTCGTTTTCCGCCTCAATCAGTAAAATTCTACCTGACTTTTTCTTTCGCTACCGACTCGTGTAAGTGTCTCAAATCATTTAAAAAGGAATTACCTCCAATGGCTAAAAAATTAACCCGTGACGATCTTTACCCCTTAGAAAAGTATGCAGAAATGCGCAGCGATATGCGTGCAAAAGTAATGGCGCATAAGAAAAGCCGCAACCTTCCTATCGGCCCAAATGTTACTTTTTATTTTGAAGATCGCTTAACCATCCATTACCAAATTCAAGAAATGCTACGTGCTGAAAAAATATTTGATGCAGAGGGTATTCAAGAAGAACTGGATACCTACAACCCGCTTATTCCAGAAGGCACCAACTGGAAAGGCACCATGATGATCGAATACACCGATGTAGATGAGCGCATCGCAGCATTGGCGCAACTGATTGGTATAGATCGTCAAACATGGGTACAGGTAGAAGGCTTTGATGCCGTTTTCGCTATTTCAAACGAAGACTTAGAGAGAGAAACGGAAGAAAAAACGTCTGCCGTACACTTTATGCGTTTTGAGCTAGAACCAGAGATGATTAAAGCTGTAAAAAATGGCGCTGCCATTAGTGTAGGGATCGATCATGAGAATTACACACATTCGGTTGATCCAGTGCCGGAAAATTACCGTAAAGCGTTAGCCAATGATTTAGGTTAGAAGCAAGTTTTATTTTCTGGCAGACTTATACTGAGGAAGGTCATCTGTGATCTCAAACCAGTTTGCACGGTTGCCAGTAAAGATATGTACATCAGGTCTGTGGGTAATATCGTCATCCAATGTTCCTAATGAAAATTCAATCACTTTACCTGCATCATTGGCAGGTTTAAAGGTCATACTAGATCCACAGTTACTACAAAATTGTCGTTCTGTACCATTGGCTGCAAAGTAAGTTTTAAGAATCCTTCCCCTTGTAACCACTTAAAATTTTCTATCTTCGCTTCACCATAAGTAGAGAAAGCAGCACCGTGAAACTTACGACACATGCTGCAATGGCAATGCGCCATATGTTGTTCAATTTTTTTGACTAGATACTTAATCTTGCCGCACAAGCATTGATCTTTCACTATCCTCTCGAACATAACTACTCTCCAAAATAATCTGTAATTGGTATACTAACAATTATGATTATTGTATTTGTTATTGTTTTAATATTAGCCTTAGTTTTCGGCCCGCAGTTGTGGGCTAAAAGCGTATTTAAGCGTTATTCTAATAAACAAGATCACATCTCAGGGACAGGAGGAGAGCTGGCCCGGCATTTATTAGATCGTTTTGATATGCAGCATGTGGGGGTAGAGCAAACAGAAGAAAACGGTGATCACTACGACCCTGAAGATAAATTTGTACGACTATCACCGAAAAACTTTAATGATAACTCGCTTACGGCGGTAGCAGTCGCCGCGCACGAGGTGGGTCATGCGATACAAGATCATCGAAAAGAAAGTAAATTAGCTTTACGAACAAGCTTGGTTAAACAAGCACAAAAACTTTCTAAGATTGGTTCTGTCATTATGATGATTATGCCGATTGCAATGATTATTACACGCAGCCCCAGCGCTGGTTTGATTTTTATGCTTGCAGGGCTTGCCAGTATCGCAGGGGCTGCGGTGGTGCACTTAGTTACTTTACCGGTTGAATGGGATGCTAGCTTTGGCAAAGCATTACCTATTTTGAAAGAAGGCTATGTTGATGACGGTGAAATTATTGCAGTAGAGAAGATTCTAAAAGCGGCGGCTTTAACTTATGTGGCAGCGTCGTTGATGAGTATATTAAATATATGGCGCTGGGTTGCGTTATTGCGTCGATAAGTGCGACTGGTAAATACGATGCTAAAATTGCGTCATCAAACAAAAATGTGCTAAGAGAGATACAACTCAAATGGATAAAGAACAACGCATCGCAAACGAAAACTTAAAAGAGTTTATTCGTTACTCATCAAGCCCATGGAGAATTGTTTGGACAAACTTTGTAGCAGGTATTTTTAGAGGTTTAGGCACCCTACTCGGCGCATCAATGGTGATAGCATTTCTTATTTGGGCACTCACTCTTGTGGCTGATATGCCGTTGGTAGGTGAATATGCAAATAACGTTAAAGCTACCGTTTCAGGGTATGTACGTGATACTAATTATAATGATGAATTTGATCGTTTGGGCGATGTGTTAGAGCGCATCGAACAAGATTTAAAAGATGATAATGTGAAGCCACAATAGTATGAAAATCCCTCGGTTCTACCAAGATGAAGATATTAGTCAGGTATTTGAAGAAGGCGGCGAACTTGCGTTATCGGTTAAAAATCATCGTCATGCCATTCAGGTGCTTAGGTTAAAAGTCGAAGAAAAACTGATTATTTTTGATGGTAAAGGTGGTGAATATTTAGCCTATATAAAAGCTTTTGATAAACGAAAGTCATCTGTTCAGCTGGTTTCGTTTATAGATTCAAGTCGTGAATCAACATTGACTACCACATTGAACTTGGCGATGATAAAACCAGATAAAATGGACTTCGCAATTCAAAAATCGGTAGAGCTTGGAATTAATATTATTCAGCCGATCTATTGTGAACGCAGTGTCATAAAAATAAAAGCAAATCGTTTACAAAAAAAAATGGAGCACTGGCAGGGAATCATCATTGCGGCGTGTGAGCAGTCCGGTCGAACAAAAATTCCAGAAATTAACGACCCGGTAACTTTGGCGGAGTGCTTGCAAAAAGATTCGATAAGTAACAATCTAGGTATCGTCATGTTGCCAACGGTCAAAACCGAACTTAAAAACTTAAATGATTGTGAACAACATCAAACAGCATCATTGTATATTGGGCCAGAAGGTGGTTTTACAGACATTGAAGAACAGCAAATGTTAGAAAGCAATATTAACGGTATTTGTTTTGGTCCACGTATTCTACGTGCAGAAACAGCGGTGATTGCAGGCATCACCGCTATTCAACAACGTTGGGGAGATTGCTAAGAAACGTATTACTCAGCAAGCGATAAAGTGAACAGTAAGTAGTTTACTAAATTGTTATAACTAGGAGCAATTAAGACTTGGCTTCTTTTTTCTTAGCTTCAATCAACATATCTTCGATAATACTAGAGGTTTCCTTATCAGCATCTTTAATATAGTCATCCAATGAAATAGTCGTATTTAAACGAATATCACTCGGTAACAATGTTTGGCTATACCCCGGAATTTCTGAAAATCCCGATTTTAAGTTTAAATCATCCACCAAATTTATAACTTGGTAAGCTAAAAAAGGTGAATAAACTAAGGCGGCGACACCAAGGGCTGGCAACCATTTTGTATGAATTGTTTTGACAATAAAAAGGGCAAGTAATAAAGGGATAATCATAAAACTGGCAATATTCTGTAACCAACTTCCAAAAGAATCTGCTGTAAAGAGGTAAGAAGCAAAGTGGCCTAAATATTCGAATAGCTGCGGAACTAAAAATACCATTGAAGCAATACTAATTGCCGGAATAATTTCCCAGCGATGGGTGGATATTCGAGTGATACCAGAAATAACAACAGTAATACCAAGCAAGGTCCAAACAGAAGGTAAAACGTTACTAATGTAAAACAGGGGTTCTTTTGCAACAGGCGTATCTAAAAAGCGTTCGATAAAGAAAATTGCAACGGTAGCGAGAAACAGTAGTGCTGCCCATATTGGGCTACTGAAAAAACAAAATAAACCACTGCAATTTTGCACATAGGTGTCTTCAACAGGCATATCAGTTGAGAGGAGCCTAGCCTTTAAATTATTCAATTTAAAGTGTGCTGGAATATCAAGCATAGCTGGCTCTGACCCTAGCTTTTTTCCTTCTAAGGTCGTACCATTTTCAGTGGATAGGTTTTTAATAAGGTAGTTGCCATCCTCTTTATCAATGATTAGGTGATGCGGTGAAATAGTGACATCTTGTAAAATAATATCATTATCAAAAGCGCGACCCATGGTAACGGGGAAAGACTCAATCTTATGGTAACTATGAACCCCACGCTGAATGGTTTCTAGAATTACTTTTTCCATTTGAATGTCTCCAACATGCGCTTAAATAAAACGAGTGATGATTTTGCATCAGTGCCCGTAAAATCGAGGTTAAAAATAAAGCCTTTATCTTTTTCACCGACCAGAGCAGTGGTAAAAAGCATGTCACTTAAACCTTTGTACTTAAGATAATCGCGCCGACAAACAGTGGTTTTAAAATTGTGCTCAGCAATTTTTGTGAAGTCTGTATGACAAGAAAAATTAGTCACATCACGTTTCCCAGCACGACTTCCAATTACACTACTATTTGACTTTTCATAACGGCGATAAAAACGAGCAGGGCTAAGTTTATCGGTTTCTAGCCACAAGTATTCAAAGTTAATACTGCCTACAGTTAAGTGTGATGAAATATAAATATTATCTTCGTTAGAACAGCGCGTGAAATAACTTTTAAAAAGATCGTCTTTTTTAGGTTTGCGGCTTGCATCCCAACAACGTATTGATTTATCCAGTTTTGCAGGTACGATGAAGGTGCCTATTTTTGTAGCACTCCATTTATTACGGATTATTTTATCTACAATTTTTTTAGAATTCTCAAGTAACTGATTAGAGCTATGAGCAAAGCGATCATCTACAGATTTAAAGCTATTGCCTTCTAGCCGGTCTAAAACGACTTTTAAATATTCTGCTGGCACAAGAAAGCTAATATTATTACCGGAGGTTGCCACATTAACACCAACAAGGTTACCCTCCTGATCTAAAGTTGGGCCGCCACTCATGCCTGGGTTTAAACTACCAGAAAATAAAATATTTCCATCAATGGCTCGTGGTAGTACACCGTTGTTAGTACCTTTAATGATGGTAAAACCCAAATCCATCGGGTTACCTAAAGAGAATAAGTTAGCTCCTTTTTCAGGAAGGTATGAAATTTTAAGCGGCACTCCCATAGGCTGCTTAGATTTCACAATGGCGAGATCATGCACAATATCAAAATCAATCAGTTCGAGCGTTCCACCTTTTCCGCTAGTGGATAAATACTCTAAAGAGTAGACCTCAGGATCATTAATGTACTCACTTACCACGTGATAGTTGGTGGCTAAGATATTGTCTTTGCTAACAACAAAACCAGAGCCGATACTCGATTTTTTGCCGGTTTGTTTATTAATCACACGAATTTGATAAACAGATTTTTCAGTTTCCGTATACAACTTACTGGTATCTAACTCAGCAAAAGCGGGTGCTAGCATGTTAATAATCAGAAAAAGCGTAAGTGCGCTTTTTTGTAAGAGTTTTTTCATTTATTTTTAGCCTTTTGGTTAAATGCCCTAAACAACAATTGTTAACTTACCTTATGGTTTCATCCGTTGCCAGCTTAACTGATTAAAAATTGGTCAAGTGGCTATTTTCAGTCGCTAAAGTGTTTTTTTAATTAACACCTAAACTTTCGATAACTCTAAAGATTATCGCAAGTTTTTTATAGCCCAGTCGATATGCTCACGAACAACTTCGCTCGCAACGGCGTATTGTTTATTTAACGCATCTATTATTATTTGGGACGCAGGTGCATTTCCCAAGGCGATAGCAATATTTCTTTGCCAGCGTTCAAAGCCAATGCGTCGGATGGGTGAGCCTTCCATTTTTTTTAGGAATTCAGACTCGCTCCATGTAAATAAGTTTAATAAGGTTTCTGAGTCGAGGTTATGCCGAATGCTAAAGTTATTATCGGTAGCAACATTCGCAAAACGATTCCATGGGCAAATCAATTGGCAGTCATCGCAACCATAAATTCGGTTACCAATGGCGGAACGAAACTCTTCTGCAATAACGCCTTTATGTTCAATTGTAAGGTATGAGATACAACGTCGAGCATCTAATTCATAAGGTTTTACAATTGCCTGCGTCGGGCAAATGTCAATACACGCCGTACAATCACCGCAATGATCATTGCGCTCTTTGGAAGGCTCTAACGCTAAGTTTGTATAAATTTCCCCTAAAAAGAACCATGACCCAGCATCTTTGTTTAATACATTGGTATGTTTACCCTGCCAGCCAAGCCCTGCTTTTACAGCGATTGGTTTCTCCATAACAGGGGCGCTATCGACAAACACACGGTATTGGAAACCTTCGTTATTTTTATTCTCTTTAACCAACACCGTTTCAATTCTTTTTGCCAACTTTTGTAAGCGCTTTCGCATCATTTTATGATAATCACGGCCTAAGGCATAGCGGGATACATAAGCTAACTCTGGATGATTTAAAATCATTTCAGGGTCATAATTTTCAGGAGGGCGATAGTCCATTCTTACACTAATAATGCTTATTGTTTCTGGTACTAATTTGTCTGGGCGTGTTCTTTTTGTACCGTGGCGACCCATCCACTCCATATCCCCTGCAAAACCTTTTGCTAGCCATTCTGTAAGGTATTGTTCCGTAGTAGCAAGATTGATATCACTAACCCCGAGTTGTTGAAAGCCTAACTCTTGCGCCCATTGATTGAGTGTTGCAAGGTTTAGAACTTCGTTATTAGTGATATAATCTGTATCCATTCAAGCATCATAGCATTGTCGGAGCCTGTCCGAGAACTGTAGCCGTAGCGAGAGAAAGCAATTTTGAGACAGGTTTTTTGGTCATTTTCATCGAATAGTTGTTTTATTCGATGAAAATTAGCGAAAAATATGACCAAAATAGCTTTTTCGTAGTAGGCTAATCAGTTCTCGGACAGGCTCCTACCTATGAAAAAAATTATTCACATTCCTGATGAAAAAGCCATGATGAAATTTGGCGGGGAGCTTGCAGAAAAGTTTCCTAAAGGCGGGTTGGTTTTTCTAAACGGTGATTTAGGCGCAGGTAAAACGACCTTGGTGCGGGGTTTATTACGCCACTTAGGTTATCAAGGCACAGTAAAAAGCCCTACTTATACGCTTGTAGAGCCTTATGAAATAGAAGGACGAAATATTTATCATTTCGATTTATATCGCTTAGCAGACCCAGAAGAACTCGAATACATGGGAGGCAGGGATTACTGGATGGGTGATGCTTTGTGTTTAATTGAATGGCCAGAAAAAGCACAAGGTTATCTACCTGATGCCGATTTAATCATAAATATTGAATATTTAGATGAAGCTAGGACGATTGAAAGCATTAAAAAATAAAATGAACTTTATAAGTGATAACAGCAACTTACGATTTAATGGTAAAATTCACTTGAAAAAGATTAACCATTAGGTTCTACTAACAACATAAAGTAGTCGTATAAATATTGAACAATACTCTAAATAAGCAAGAAGGGCTTCCTGTTTAAAAAATTGAGTTTGATTCACTAAAAAGAAGTTTGGGGAAAATGAAAAGTATCAGTCAGAAGCGAAGAGACTTCGTACTGAGACTCGGTCAAGCAATGGGCGTTGCTGGGGTAAGCAGTGTTACGCCGCAAGTTTTTGCTAAAGGACGAGCCAGTAGCGCCAATGTCACTTCAGTCACCTTTAAAAAATCCAGCGATGGTAAAAGCCGTCTCGTATTCGAGCTGGATAAATCTGTGCGCCACAAGGTTTCTACGTTAACTTCTCCTGATCGTATCGTGATTGATTTTCTCGGTACTCAAGCAAAATCAAAACTAAAGCTTGGTCGTAACAACAAGCAACAAGTGATTAAAAATATCCGCCAAGCCACACGCAATAAAGGTGATTTTCGCGTGGTGTTGGATATGGCTAAAAAAACCAAAGCCAAAACCAAGCTTATCACAAAAGGCGACAGCTACTTTTTAGAAGTAGCACTCAGCCCCTTTAAAAAAGAAAAAGATAAAACACCCGGCCGCCAAGCCAAAAAAGCACTCAGTGCAGTGGCACGTACTGTGGGTGGCAAGCCAATTGTGGTTGCAATTGATGCAGGGCATGGGGGGCGTGATCCAGGAGCAGTAGGTAAAAAAAGCACTCGAGAAAAAGATGTGGTTTTAAAAATCGCACAATTATTAAAAAAGCGTGTCGACCGCCAACCAGGCATGAAGGCGGTATTAATTAGAGATGGTGATTATTACGTCTCACTACGCAAACGTATTGCAAAAGCACGTACGAAAAAAGCAGACGTATTTATATCTATACATGCCGACGCAAACCCCGTTCGCTCATTAACGGGATCATCCGTTTACATACTTTCAGAGAATGGAGCTTCAAGTGAAGCTGCACGTTGGCTTGCAAACAGTGAAAACACCTATGAGTCAAAAATGGGAGGTGCGCACCTATTACCAAAAAATCGTGTCGTCTCTTCAATGTTACTCGACCTATCTCTATCAGACACAATTGATAGAAGCTTAGAGCTTGCCAGCGGTGTGCTAAAAGAGCTAGGCCATGTAAATCATTTATTACGCCGTCGTGTAGAAAGTGCGGGTTTCGTCGTATTAAAGTCACCCGACATCCCATCAATGCTGATTGAAACTGCCTTTATTAGCAACCCGATGGAAGAAAAAAGATTAAAAACCAGAAAGCACCAAGATAAATTAGCCAAAGCTATATTTAAAGGCATACGGCAGTATCAAATAGCACTTGGAGAGACCGATACGCGATATGGATAATTAACCACTTTACCCTACTAATAATAAACTTCCTTCGATGTGATTTTGACCGCTCTATTTAATTATACAGCGGTCTTTTTTTGCTTTTCAAAGCTCCCTAGGAGCTGAAAAGTACATCGCTGCACCTTCCGAAGGAAGTGCCGATGTTGGTTGAAGCAACGGACATACCCAGTGCGAAGTGACCTGATAACCGTTGTAGCAAAGTTATAATAACTTTCGAAGCCAAACCACCTTCCGAAGGAAGTGCCGATGTTGGTCGAAGCAACGGACACCCCCAATACGAAGTGATCTGATAACCTTTTTAGCAAAGTCATCAATAACTTTCGAAACTAAATCACCTTCCGAAGAAAGAACTGATGTTGGTCGAAGCAAGGAAAACCTAGATAAGATATGTAGATTAAACGTAGGTTGGATAAGCGCTAGCGCCATCGGACATAACCATGTAAAACTCCGCAGCCAAGCAAATAAAAGCTACTCGGTAAACCCGGCAGGTCATAAATGATTTAGGTATGTGATGCCACCGTCATGTCGGATGGCGCTACGCTTATCCAACCTACGCGTTACGTGGAACGGACTGCTTTCCAAAGCTCCCTAGCAGACTGCTTATTTTCTCTTTTCGGTGTGAAAAAAGTGCTGATAATTGCTCGCAAAGCATTCAACGTTGGAAAAAAGATGCCGACATAAGTCAGTTCACCAATCTGAAAGGCCAAATGAAAACTTGCTAAACTACCACCCGTCTGATGATAAGGGGGTTTTCTTGACAGAAAAGCGGTAGAGAACTTAGAATAGGCGCAATAAATAAAATAATTTGCTAGTTAATAGCGCCAACTTTAAAACAACGAAAAAAAAATGAATAACAATAATAAACCAAAAACAAAGGTCTCTCCCATGTCTAAAAAGTTAAATACAACTCGTTTTGTAAAAATCGTATCGCCTCTTGCTGTTGCAATTGCTCTTGCAGGCTGTGGGGGCGATAGTAGTTTTGGAGGTGCTGACTCTGGTAGTAAACAAGATACTACTAACAGTGGCACTAATAATAATGGAAATGATACGCCTAATAAGACAGAAGAAGTTACGGTTTCTTCACTTAACTTAACAACGAGTTCTAAAAACTTAGAATCGGATAGCTCAAAATCTGTACTGATTACTGCAATTGCAAAAGACGCAAATAATATTGTTATTGATACCGCAAAATATAGCTTTAGTGTCGATAATGATGCCACACTAGTTGTGAAAGGTGGCGTTGCAACACTTACACAGGGCGGAGCAAAAGAAGGTGATGTTCTTACGGTTACTGTTAAGTCAGGTGATAAAACAGAAACCATTAAAATCAACGTGATAAAGGCAGAAGAGGTTGTCGTACCAGGGGAGATAGCTGCTCATTCATTTACATTTTCAGCAAGTTCGAGAGAGCTACAGTCTGCAGGAACAAAGCCCATAACTATTTCAGTAGTTACTAAAGATGCAAATAATAATTTATTAGAGGGTGCGGTAGTTAACTTTAGTGTCGATAAAGATGCAAATTTAGAAGTAAACCCATCAACTGGAGCTGTTCATACTGCGGTGTTGACACCAGGTGCTGCGGAAAACAGAATACTTACGTTAACAGCAACATCAGGTTCATTGACTAAAACAATTAAGGTTGAAGTCGTTGGTACAACGGTGGCTATTGATGGTGCAGAAGCAATAACTTTTAATAAAACGCTCCCTTATGTATTAAAGCTAAAAGATAGTGAGAATAAACCACTTGCCTATAAAGATGTAGAGCTAAGCTCATCAAAAGGTAACGCGATTTCAACAACGGGCCAAACCAATGCAAAAGGTGAAATTGAGTTTACGCTAACCGGCACAGTGGGTGGTGATGATAAAATTACGGCTAAAGCACTTGGAGCGGAATATATTAAAGACGTTAAAGTATCAGGTGATGAGTTTACTTTAACCGGTAACTTAGATGATGTATCTGTTGGCAGCAATAATACATTAACATTAGAGTGGAAAAACAATGGAACACCACAAGCCAATAAAACAATCAGTGTCAATGCAACACGTGGCGTAGTTTCTACTTCATCTGTTACAACGGATGCGGATGGTAAAGCAACATTTACATTATCTTCGCCTAAGGCGGGTCAAACGGTTGTCACTATTACGACAGGAGATGGTTTGTCGACATCCTTACAAGGTGAATTTGTTGCTACAACACCGACTTACCTTAATACCCAAGCAGATCCTACCTTAATAGCTCCTAAAGGCACTAGTACAATTGTTGCAAAAATTCGTGATATTGACGACAACCCCGTTAAAAATAAAACGATTGTTTTTAACTTGGAAGATACGGTTAACGGCTCACTAAGCCAAGGGTCTGCAATTACAGATTCTCTGGGTAGAGCGACTGTATCCTACACGGCGGGAGATGCATCAAGTGCTAAAGATGGTGTCGTTATTAAAACCTATGTACAAAGTGCGCCAAGTATTGCCGATGAAATTAAGCTGACGGTAGGCGGAAAAGCACTGCGCATCGTATTAGGTCATGATCATTTGGTTTCTGCAGATGAAATTTTCTATACGAAGAGTTATGGTGTAATAGTAACTGATAGTGCAGGTAATCCAATAAAGGATCAGAAAATTGATTTTACCATTACACCTACAAAGTATTATAAAGGTTATTTAGCCTATACAGAAAATGGTGAAGATAAGCAGTGGAATAGAATAACTACAGCAACCTGTCCATCGGAAGACTTTGATAATGATGGTAATTTAGATGCGGGTGAGGATACAAATAACAATGGTAAATTAGAACCTACTCATGATGCAACAGTGACAGGTTCTGGTGTAACAGATGCGAATGGTAAAATTGTCGTACAGGTTGTTTACCCTAAAAGCAGAGCTTGGTGGTCAGATCAGGCGATTGAAGCTTCTACTGTCGTAGCTGGTACAGAGTATCTTGAACGTACAGAGTTTACATTGCCGGTGTTAGCTGCAGATGTAAAAACTGAAAACCCACCGCCTAACCAAGCAAGCCCGTATGGTACATGGGGGAGTTGTTCAGATGATCCAGCAGGAGAGCCACCTGTTCCTTCAACAGATACTAAGCCACCTGTTGTTCGTATTATAGAATCTGCAACCAATGTAATTATTGGTTCTGTACAAAACAGTACAACTACTAATAAGTGGTACGCTGTAACTATTGATGGCCAACGTGCTGTACTAGGTCTCGACTATGTGATTAATGATTCTGGTAAAGTTACTGTTCAAACTGGGCCTAATAATGACTTTAAATTAACCGATAATAATAGTGTGGTTGATGATTCAGGTTTCTACATAAGTATAACTACCAATAAAACAACTGAGAGACCACTAACAACACGTTTACCTGTTTACTATCAAGATGATCCAGGTCTTTCACAGAGCTCAAAAATTCTGTTAAATGGCGGTTATAAAGATGGTAAAGCAGCAACTATCGCTTTAAATGTTGGTGAAAACTATGTTGAGTATGGAGCAACTGCAAAGTCTTTAATCACGGGTGAAAATCTTGGAGTGAAATCTTACGGTACAGTAGATACGTCTGTCGCAGGAACTACTGTTGTTGTTTATGTTGCAGTCGATGAGTCTGGTAAAACAGTTACAACTACCAGAACAGTAGTGGTAAAAGACACTGATGTTCCAGAGATTAATTTAGTTGGTGGTGATATTACTCACCCCGTGGGAACGCCTTTGCCAATTGATGGTTCATTAACTGCTACAGCAACTGATACATCTGATGGTGACCTATCAAGTTCAGTAATAATTGATAGTACAAGTGTTGATGTTTCCACTGCAGGAGCTTACTTCATCTATTATAGTGTTACTGATATTGATGGTAATACAGCAGTAGCAAGAAGAATGGTTACTGTTCAGTAAGCTCTGAGCGTAACTTAAACTTTTAAAAGCCCACCTTATTGGTGGGCTTTTTTGTGCCCCAAAAAAGGTAATGGGCATGAGTCTAACTCAGGGTAATTTCTAGAGTGTAAAGTTATTTTTGAGTAATTTCTTTCAGAGAACTTTATCAGTTCTTGCATAAAACTTTTAATGCCATGTTTGGGAATATATCTGTTATACATCGCCTAAGTTTAGTCAATAGGTCAGACTCTATTGTATCGTGTAAATATGGAGTTCACTCCATATTTACACGTGTAACCGTACTGCCTAACAAGGCGACAATGGGTTATTATGAGAGTTAAGTTAGATTACAGAGGTATCAACAATGAGCAATAAAATAAGTCTCGGGGTTCTAATGGATCCTATTGATTCAATCAAAATTGAAAAAGACAGTTCCTTCGCCATGATGCTGGAGGCTCAGCGTAGAGAATATGACCTTTATTATTTTCAACAAGGCGATCTTTTTTTAAAAGATGGGCAGGTGTTTGCTAGAATGTTTCCCGTGAGTGTTAAGGATGATCCGGCAGCTTGGTATACGCTGGGTGAGGAGATAACCCGCCCTTTGCATGAATTATCCAGTGTGCTGATGCGTAAAGATCCACCGTTTGATATGGAGTATATTTACACCACTTACTTGCTTGAGCTGGCAGAAAAACAAGGTTGTTTAATCGTTAACCGTCCTGCCAGTATTCGCTCTGCTAATGAGAAATTATTCACCGCAATGTTTCCTGATTGCTCACCAAAAACCTTGGTGACCCGTGATATGGAGCGGATTAAAGCCTTTCAGGAAGAACTTAAGCATATCGTTGTTAAACCACTTGATGGCATGGGCGGCTCAATGATTTTTCAAGTACGAGAAGGAGATACCAACCGCAATGTGATTTTAGAGGCGATTACTCAAAATGGTACGCAAACGGTGATGGCGCAGGAGTTTTTACCGGATTTTAAAAAAGGCGACAAACGTATTTTATTGATTAACGGCACACCGTTTCCGCACGGCTTGTCACGCATTCCTGCCGAAGGTGAAGGTCGTGGTAATTTAGCTGCAGGCGCAAGCTCAGAAGGACGCGACTTAACTAAACGGGAGCTAGAAATTTGCGCCAAAGTCGGCCCGGTTTTAAAAGAAATGGGCTTAATGTTTGTTGGCTTAGATGTGATTGGGGATTACTTAACCGAGATAAATGTCACCAGCCCAACCTGTATTCGCGAGCTGGATGAAATTTATTCTGCCAATATTTCGGGCTTGCTAATGGATGAAATTGAAAAGGAGTTATCAGTCCTATGAAAACACGCGTAAAGTGGTTAGATAATATGAGCTTTGTGGGTGAATCGAGTAGCGGTCATTCTGTCGTAATGGATGGCCCGCCAGAATTTGGTGGCAGAAACTTAGGCATCCGCCCCATGGAAATGTTGCTGCTTGGCTTAGGTGGCTGTGCATCCTTTGATGTTGTTTCAATGCTGAAAAAAAGCAAGCAAGACCTTATTGATTGTGAGGTCGAAATAACCGCAGTGCGCGCCAGTGAGGAGCCGAAAGTATTCACCAAAATTCATTTGCATTTTATTATTAAAGGCAATGATTTATCAGAAAAACGGGTACAGCGCGCGATTGAATTATCAGCTGAAAAATATTGCTCTGCCTCGATCATGCTGGGCAAAACGGCAGACGTAACGCATGATTACGTGATCACGACTTAAGTGTTTTACGGAATCGGGCAATTTTTAACCATTTACGGATAATTACCAAAAAATCGTTATAATCAAGCTTATTAGAAGGCTTTTCTTATGAGTATCTGATAGAACTGTCGTAAAATCCTAATCTCCAGATAGAAACGCGAATGAGAGTACAAGACTTTGGTTTCATATCTTTAGTTAGCCCAGTATATTCGAAAAGCCATACGGTTGGGGATGTTCTATGGAATCAAAGGCTTGTGCTATCATTGGGTTTTCGATCTGGGAATGATATAAGTTGCTTGATCTCGTTAACACCCATAGAATGGGCATTCGATAAGACTAGGTAATGGCATGGCCATTTTTAACTATATTCCGTTATTTGCAATTTTATTAGTAGGCTTTTGGGGAGGTCACCAATTTGGATTGTTTCCAGAAAAGCTTAACTATGTAGTTTTTCATGTTGGATTACCGTCAGGTAATATTTGGAAGCCAACGTGGGGTGATATTGCTGTTTTGGTAGGTTTGGTCGTTCTGTATATTGAGCTGTTCAAATCAACCCGCACCACGAAAATTTCAATAGTTGACCATACATTGTCAACGATCACATTTGTTGCGTATTTGGTGGTGTGGATGATTTTTCCTTGGAGTATCGGAGGCAAAGGGGACTCGACCTTTTTATTTTTAGCCGTCATGTCGTTTATTGATGTGATTGCAGGCTTTACGATTACTATCGCTGCCGCACGCAGAGATTTTTTGATGGGTGGTAAAGGCTAATACAGTAGGCGCACTTTGGTTAAGTTGCTAATTTGCCAATATTATAAATTTTAATTATTTTACTTGGAGAAGTTGAATGAAAAAACCGCTAAGAACATTCCTCGCTAGTACATTGTTAGTCGTATTAGCCCAACAGGCTTCTGCGGAAGCCCCTCCCTTTTTTAATAACTTTGGTATGCAAGCGCCACCACCACCACCGCCCATTTGGAATAATACTCAAGCACCTATTATGTGGGCAGACTGCGTGCCTGTGCCTGAAAGCGTCGCGAATAAAATGGTTCCAACTCCCATGCCTGCTGCTTTACCTTTACCGCCACTTGGGCCGTTTTTTAATAGCCCACCGCCGGCCCCTATAGCCTTTCCAATGCCTCCCGTAGCTGCAGCATCACCTGTTGTTGCACCAGTGAAATGCGATGATAGTGCAAAAAATGAGCTGCTTGCGTTAAAGCAACATTATGATAAAGCAGCCGCAGCCTCAAAAGGAAAAATTAGCTCAATGGAGCAGTCTTTAGCGGATACTCAAAATCAACTTGCTGATAGCCGAGCAATTATTGAGACGCTAACTAAAGAACAAAGTGAAAGTGCTGACCAAGTAGCAAGTTTTGAACAAAAAACCAAACAGCTAGAAGAAAAGACCGCAAGCGCTTTAAGTTCAAGCAAAGAGGAGATTACGAAATTAAAAGCCAAACTGGCCGATTTTGATAGTGCAAACAAATCATTAGAATCAAAGCTAGCTACTTTAGAGGCAAACTCTGGTGCTCAAGCAAGAAAGCTAATGGTTTTAGGTCAGTCAGCATCTGAATTAACCGCATTACAGAGTGCTTATAAAGCCCGTAACGACGAAGTCACTGTTTTAAAAGAAAAAATTAAAGAGTTTGATAATGCAAATAAATCACTACAATCAAAGTTAGGTGCATTAGAATCAAATGCAGGAGCTCAAGCAAGGAAGCTTACCGCCCTTGGCCAGTCGGAAACAGAATTAACGGCTTTACAAAGTGCATATAAAGCGCGCAATGATGAAAACGCAGAACTTAAAAAGAAGTTAGCCGAACTCAGTAATGTAAATAAAACCTTACAATCTAAAGTAGGTAGCTTGGAAGCTAGTGCTGGCTCACAAGCGAGAAAGCTTAATGCTTTGGGGCAGTCAGCGACAGAGTTAGGCGCTCTACAAAGTGCTTATAAAGCGCGTAATGATGAAAATGTAGAACTTAAAAAGAAGTTAGCTGAACTCAGTAATCTAAATAAAACCTTACAATCTAAAGTAGGTAGCTTGGAAGCTAGCGCTGGCTCACAAGCGAGAAAGCTTAATGCCTTGGGGCAGTCAGCGACAGAGTTAGGCGCTCTGCAAAGTGCTTATAAAGCGCGTAACGATGAAAATGTAGAACTTAAAAAGAAGTTAGCTGAACTCAGTAATGTAAATAAAACCTTAGAGTCTAAAGTTGGCAGTTTAGAAGCTAGTGCTGGCTCACAAGCTAGAAAGCTAAATGCGTTAGGTCAATCGGCAACAGAATTAACTGCATTGCAAGCTGCTTATAGAATGTTGAATGATGGTACTGCGGAATTAAAAGCTAAATTAGCCGAAGCTGAAAATAAATTAGCAACTAACGCTGGCGCAGTAGAGTCTTGTAATGCAGAAATTATTGATTTAAAAAGTAAGCTTGCTAATATTGATGCTGAAAAAAATAAGTCTTTAGCAGCTTTAGAGGCAAGCAAGAGTGAGTTGAATGGCTTAAAAGAGTCTTGTAAAAAACTAGGTGCTGCTAACGATGATTTATCAAAAAAGCTAGCAGATGCTACCGCTGACGGGGATAAAGATGGTGTTTTAGATCATTCAGATAAATGTCTAAATTCTCCTGCTGGTAGCGAGGTGAATGCTCAGGGCTGCCCTAATATTGATGATGCAGATAAAGATGGAGTAGCGGATGCTGCTGATATGTGTCCTAGCACCAGTGCAGGCTCAAAGGTGAATGAGTTTGGTTGCGGATCTACCGAAAATATTACTTTAGAGGGGGTTAACTTTATTACGGGGTCTGCTAATTTAACGACAGAGTCTTTACCTGTTATAAATGCGGCAGCGGCAACGATTAAGAAAAACCCAAGCTTGAAGTTAGAAATATCAGGTCATACGGATAATCAAGGAGGAAGTGCTCTTAATGAGTCTCTCTCTCAACGACGTGCAAATAGTGTGATGATTGAACTCATTAAACAAGGTGTTGAAGCAAGCAGGTTAGTTGCTAAAGGGTATGGTGATCAAAAACCAATAGCTGACAATAATACTGCAGAAGGTAGAAAGTCTAATCGTCGTGTTGAGTTAAAGATACGCCCATAAATAAAAGCAGCCGTTAATTGTTATAATAGCCTCCAGAAATGGAGGCTATTTTGTTTCTAGGTGAGAAAACTTAATTATGCAAAAATACAAAACAAAGAAACGTTTCGGACAACATTTTTTGCATGACCAAGGTGTTATTCAAAAGCTTATTTATGAAATAAACCCGCAAGTGGATGATAATATTGTTGAAATAGGGCCGGGGCTAGGAGCCCTTACCTTCCCTCTCTTAGATGCCTTATCAGCTTTACATGTTGTTGAAATTGATCGTGATGTAATAGCACGGTTAAAACTAAAGAATCTAGCCTCGTTACAAATACATGAGCAAGATGCTCTAACGTTTGAGTTTGATCAGCTAGAAAAGGGTGGTACTTTAAGGGTGGTAGGTAACCTACCCTATAATATATCTACGCCTTTGATCTTTCATCTTCTCGAGTCCGCTTCAAAAATTTCTGATATGCACTTCATGTTGCAAAATGAAGTGGTAGAGAGAATTACCGCGAAACCTGGCAGTAAAACCTACGGTAGGTTATCTGTGATGGTGCAGTATTTTTGTGAGACGGAATACTTGTTTTTCGTGGGACCAGAATCTTTTTCGCCTCCTCCTAAAGTAGATTCAGCAATCCTAAGGTTAATCCCTCGAAAGTTTTTTGACCAAAAGGCTGATGATGAAAAAAAGTTAGCATCAGTTGTTGCTCAAGCTTTTTCAATGCGGCGTAAAACATTACGTAATAACCTGAAAAAACTGATAAGTAGTGAAGAAATTGAAAGTTTGAATATTGACCCTAGCGCACGCGCAGAGACCTTAAGTGTTGAAGAGTTTGTTAAGTTGAGTAACCACATTAAACCCACTACACAAGTGTTATGAAGCCAATTCCTCTTAGCTTATACGTTCATATCCCATGGTGTATTAAAAAGTGTCCTTATTGCGATTTTAACTCGCATGAGGCACGTAATGAAGTTCCTGAGTTTGATTATGTAAAAGCACTATTAAAAGATTTAGAAACCGAATTACCGCATATTTGGGGGCGTCCGATAGTATCTATTTTTATTGGTGGTGGAACCCCAAGTTTATTTTCTGCAAAGGCGATTGAATTGCTAATGTCTGGCTTGCGTGAGCGCTTGCCAATCCGACCTAATACAGAAATCACCTTGGAGGCAAACCCCAGTACCTTTGAACAAAACCGCTTTAGTGCCTATAGAGAGTCAGGCATTAATCGGCTTTCAATTGGTATACAAAGTTTCAGTAATACTAAGCTAAAGGCATTGGGGCGGGTACACGATTCAACAGAAGCTGTAAAAGCAGCGAGCATTGCCAAGCAAGCAGGCTTTGATAACTTTAATTTGGATTTAATGTTTGGTTTGCCACAACAATCAACACAGCAAGCGCTAGATGACCTGCAGCAAGCGATTGAATGCTCGCCTCAGCACCTTAGTTGGTATCAGCTTACTATAGAAGAAAACACCTTATTTCATCATGCGCCACCGGCATTGCCAAACGACGAGCTACTGTGGGAGTTGCAAGAAGCGGGGCAAAGCGTATTGGCTGGGGCAGGGTTTAATCAATATGAAGTTTCGGCTTACGCCAAGCCTAAGCGGCAGTGTCATCATAATAATAATTACTGGCAGTATGGGGATTACTTAGGCATTGGTGCGGGTGCGCATGGTAAATTAAGTATGCCGGATGGCAGTATTATTCGCCATTTAAAGCATCGTCATCCGGAGCAGTATATGAGGCAAGCACTGCTCAATGAACCACGTTCATCAACACATTATGTGGCAGAAAAGGATCGCCCCTTTGAGTTTATGCTTAACGCATTACGTTTAAAAGATGGCTTTTCAGCAGAATTATTTGCAGCGAGAACGGGGCTAGACTTTACGAAAGTTGAGAAAAAATTAGCTCAAATAACTGAAAATGGTTTGCTAAAGTCAGAAGGAAGTCGATATTGGCCTAGCACTAAAGGATGGGCTTTTTTAAATGATGCAATGGAAGTTTTCATTGAGGATTAGTGCAAGAAACAATTAGTTTGAGGCGTGCTGATTTAGGCTCTACGTGTAAAAGGATCAAGAATAACAACTTCCCCAGTGTTGATGCGCTGCATTAAGTTATCCCCGTGTAAATCCCAAGCGAGCACACCCTCATGTTTTTTATAAAAATGGTATAACTTTGTAATATCTTGGGCAAGTTCAGCATTGTAACGTTCAGTGATACCAGCAACAATCTCTAAGCGATCAACATCCGATTTCCAGTCAAAATTTTGTGTACATTCATCAAAATAAGCACTGTCAGCTTCATCTAAATGCTGGAGTTTTTCCATCACATAGATAAAACGTAAATCTGTTTCATCGCCTGAATAAATCTCTTCCTGACTGGGGCTTTCTACAATATTATCTTCCTCATCTAAGATACCAACGCGATGAATATTAGGGACTTTGTGTAAGCCTTGGCTATGGATTGCACCGCAATAATACTCTAAACCTAAAGAGCGTTTTTCTAACAACACATGATTATCATCAAACATATAGACATTGGTTAGAAATGTCATTTCGCATTTGTCGCAATGGATTTGCTGGTAATCCCCTGCAATGAATTGATGAATTACTTTTTCGTTAATTACGGCGCTTGTTTGACTCATACAATATTGTTCCTTGTTAGCATTTTGCATGATTCACCACAGATCCCTGGATAAAAATCATCGATCCATAGGTGTACTTTTACGCCCAACTCTTTCATATATTTTCTTTTAGGTTTTCCGTCAGTTAAGTAAATAGCAATATTTACCTCTTCAAGAACATCTTTTATTTCTTTAATACTTTCTTTGTCTGGTGCGCGTAAAGTACAAACAAATGGGGTGTATCCTGCTGTTTGTAGTTTTTTAATTAGCTTTAAGAAAAATTTTTTGTCAGCACTAATCGTATTATCCCAATCTATAGCGATAAAATTAGACTTAGGTCGATCTAGTAACATATAAATATCAACCGCGAACTCATCATAAAATTTAATTAAAAAGTGTTCTTCATTGACTATAGATTCACCAATAAGTTTAAAAATATCTAACTGAGTATCACAGCTGTAAAAAAAAGTAATTTGGTCATCTTCGTCTTTCATTTATTATTCTCAATTTTTTGTTGCGAGATGTATTGTGTAAGCTTTGCCTTGTTTTAGTTTTTTGTAATTGCCAAAAATTTCTTTTAAGTTTCGCTTCATATATTGGCGTAAGCCATTAACGGTGACTAAGTATAAACGGCCATCATTTTTTAAAGCTTGATGTGCATCATGTAACATCAATGACATCATTTCTTTGCCAACTTTAGCAGGTACATTAGAGGCAATAACGTTAAATTTTAGAGCATGATCTATGTGTTGAAAACCATTACTAAGCTGAGCTTTAGCATTTTGAATATTATTTAAGGTAGCATTTTTATTAGCGTACTCAACCGCCATAAAGTCTTTATCGACTAATAGGGTTTGCCCACTGGGCGCAAGTTTGGCCATGGTTAAACCAATAGGGCCATAACCACAGCCCAGATCAAAACAATCGTCATCTTGATTTATTTTGATGTACTTCATTAGTAGGTGCGTACCTGCATCAATCTCTCTTGGTGAGAAGATACCCCAAGTACTGTTAAATTTTAAGGGTTGCTCACAGAGGGTTTCTGAAAAAGAAATATCTTTGCGGTATTCTGCAAGTTGTTTTGCATCTAGCATGTTTTTTATCTTCTAAAAAAAGGGTACTAACTTATGTGTAGCAATTAAGTAGGTATAAACAAAGGCTGCCAAACCTAATAACCAAAGAAGGCTGGCAATAGGTTTTGATAAACCTTGCTTGAGTGCGACAACCCCGAAGGCTACAAAGAGTAACAAACCAATAATCTTACTGAGCACAAAGCCATCGACAAAACTTAAATGCTTTTCAAAGGCAATAAAAACACCTAAACCAAATAGTGCTAGTGTAACAAGTGAGGCAAAGCCTAAAACGCTACGTGAATTTGTTAGACTGGAGCTGGCCAGCATCATAATGCCTCTAACAACATAAATGAGTAGCACAAGATAGGCGATACCTGAGTGAGCTTTTACTAATATATTAAGATCCATGTTTATCCCTTTTAGCGGTTTGCAGTTAACAGCCTAAGCTGAAAGCGTTTTATGAATTTTATCAGCTTCTTGTTTTGCTGACTCCACACTATCAGAAAGCGTGCAGTAATGCCCCATTTTGCGCCCAGGTCGAGCTTCTTTTTTTCCATATAAATGGAGCTTTGTAGGCTGGCTTTTTAGGAGTTTATTCCAATCCGGCAAGTGCAAATTATCATTATTCTGCTTTCCATACCATAAGTCTCCCAACATATTCGTCATCACGACAGGGCTCAGCAAGCGAGTATCTCCGAAAGGTAGGTCACAAATCATTCGGACTTGTTGTTCAAACTGGGAAGTCACACAAGCATCAATACTATAATGCCCACTATTATGGGTGCGTGGAGCCATTTCATTGACCAGTAACTCACCCTGTTTCGTGACAAAAAACTCAACCGCTAATACACCAACATAGTCTAATTTATCAGCTAGCCTCTTTGCCGCAGCCTCAGCTGCTTGTGCAATATTATCGTCTATGCGTGCAGGCACTAAACTTTGATAGAGAATACCATCTTTATGAATATTCTCGGGGATGGGTAAACATTGAGATTCACCGCTCTCATTTCTGCCTAAAATTACCGAAATTTCACAATCAAGGTCAACGAATTGCTCTAAAACACACGGTGCTTGGTTGGCTTGCATAAAAGCTTCTTCAATATCGTCGGCTGACTTTATAGTTTGCTGGCCTTTACCATCATAGCCAAAACGAGCAGTTTTCAAAATTGCAGGGAATGATAATTCACTGCTAGCTTTAGCAATATCAGATTTTGACTTTATTGCAACATAAGGAACAGGCAATAAACCGCAGGACAGAATAAAGGCCTTTTCAACAATACGATCTTGGGCTTTTTCTAGCGCACTGGCAGATGGGTGAACAGGACATGTTTCATTGAGTTTGTTAAGTACATCGGAAGGGATATTTTCAAACTCAGTCGTAATTACATCACAAGTGGATGCGAGTTGTATCAGTGCAGCCTCATCATCATAGGCGGCAATGATATGTTGATTAGCAAACTGTGCGGCAGGGCTGTCAGGGTCTGGTTCTAACACGATTACGTTATAGCCCATAGAGCGTGCAGATAGGGTAAATAATCTGCCAAGTTGCCCACCACCGAGCATGCCTAATGTTGATCCTGGTAATAAGGCTTTTTTCATAATTTACTCTGGTGGTAGTGCCATGTTCATGGCCGTTTGTTTTTGTGTTTCACGAAATGCATCAAGCTTGTTTGCCAATGCATTATCCGTGTTAGCAAGTAATGATATGGCGAACAAAGCGGCGTTGGTAGCACCCGCCTCGCCAATCGCAAATGTTGCCACAGGAATACCTGCTGGCATCTGTACGATTGAGTGTAGTGAGTCAACACCGTTTAAATGACGCGATGGAACAGGCACACCTAAAATGGGTATTGTTGTTTTTGCGGCTAACATTCCGGGTAAATGTGCTGCACCGCCAGCTCCTGCGATGATTGCTTTTAAGCCGCGCTGTTTCGCACTGCTAGCATATTCAAAAAGGAGGTCGGGGGTACGGTGAGCAGAAACAACTTTGTATTCATGCGCAATACCAAAGACTTTTAACTGCTCAACAGCTTTCGACATAATGTGCCAATCACTGTTGCTACCCATTACTACACCAATAACGGCTTTAGACATGTTAATACCTAACTTCGCAAAACGGGACATTATAGCGTTAAGTTATTGTTTTTGCGAATTTCGGGAAATTTTTATCCTCAGATAGCAAAGAGGTTGGTTGACGTTACTTTAATACCTCAACAACGTCACCGTGCTTTAAATGGCTGGCAAGCCCTTTTGGTGTCTTTCCGTCACTATTCGATGCATTGCGGCTGAGACCTTTGCTAATTAAATAAGATGCTGTGTCAGGGTAGCCAAAGCGAGCAGCCTCATGTAAAGCTGTCCAGTTTTTTTCTGTTTTTGCGTAAAGGTCAGCTCCTTTTGATAGGAGTAACTTTACAACCTCGGTATGGCCTTTGGCTGCAGCTTCATGTAGCGGTGTTTCTTTTGACTGGTCTCGCGCGTTAACATCGGCACCATTTGCTATTATTACTTTTGCAAAACCTAGTTGACCTTTTGCTGCCGCTTTATGTAATAAAGACTCACCAATGCCATCGGTTATATTCACGTCAGCTTTATTACTTGCTAATAATTCTGCAATTTTCACATTACCATTTTTGAGTACAATTTGTAGTGGTGTGCCTTTTTGACTACCTGTGTTTGTATTGGCGCCATATTTTAAGAGGCTATCAACGATATTTACTTGTGCTCTAGCTATTGCCATATGTAGTGGGTTACCACCTTTTGCACTTTTATTTGGGTCTGCTTGGTATTTTAATAAATAACCTACAATGCCAGCCTGCCCTTTTTGTATCGCTATCGTTAACGGTGTTTCACCAGACCGGCTTGTTGTATTTGCATCAGCACCATTTTCTAATAGTAGTTTCACAAATTTGGTGTCTGCTTTTTCTACTGCCAAATGTAATGGTGTGCGCCCAGCCGATGTTTTAGCATTCACATCGGCACCAAAAAGAATAAGATTATCTGCCATTCCATTTTGGTTTAAGCGTAGTGCTGTGTATAAAACAGGCTCTCCTGCTGCTGTTACAGTACTTGGGTCTGCGCCTTGCTTTAAGAAACGCTCCGCTTCTTTTTTTCTGTTAGCCATCAAGTTATCGGCAAAGGCTTTACTGACAACTGTTCCTCCACGTGGGCGGTTGGGTATTTTACGCTTTTTAATTTTGCCAAACTTTGAGGGAGCTTTTAATGCTGCCTTTTTGTTATCGACAGAATTTTTACTGGCCAAGCCTTTGCTTGTATCATCATTTGAAGATACTGCGGTAGCATCATCTTTAGAAGTGGGTTTTACATCTTTTCCTGCACAGGCTGTTAAAATACTACAAGTAATGCAGATGCTGAAAATAGTTCTGAAAAATTGACCCGACATGTTTAATTCCCTTAACACTTTTTTACTCTCACAAGAGTATAGATTTATACTTTTTATTTTCTTCATCATAGCCAAATTCATGTTTTATGTCATGCTTATGTCAAAGCTAAATGAACTATTTTTAAGCAATAACGTCTGATGTAACCCATAAATCGTATTGATATTTTATTTGCTAAAGCAAAACGCGTACTATGCACTTCGTTTATTCGAAGAACTGTATTTTCATAATTTGGAGATAGTCTTATGACATCTAATTTTTTAAAAGTTGCATTGTTGAGTGTAATTATTCCTCTGTCTGCTTGTAATGCTGATACTTCAACAAACAAAAATGTTGCACCAAAATCTGTCGCATCAGCACCTGTAAAACAGGCGGGTGGTTATAGTAATATTGATAATGCAACGCTACAGAGCTTACTTGATCAAAAGAAAGTTGTTTTAGTTGATATTCGCCGACAGGAAGAGTGGCAACAAACAGGTATTGTTAAAGGTGCTAATACGATTACCTTTTTTGATAATACGGGACGAATAAATCCTAAGTTTGTTCCGCAATTCACCGCGCTTGCGAAGCCTGATCAAACCGTCGCTTTAATGTGTCGCACTGGTAGTAGAACGCAAGCGGCTAGTCAGGCGATAGCACAGCAACTTGGTTATAAAAATGTGCTTAATGTAACCCATGGTATTATGGGTTGGATGGCTGAGAAACGTCCTGTAGTTAAGTACAAGTAAGTCAAGTAAAAAAAGGCGACTAAATGTTGTCGCCTTTTTAATAAGCCGTTAGCTTGACTCGTGCAGTCATATCTTATGTTTTACGGCAATCAATAAACTCACCATTTGGCCAACAAGGCCCTGAAATTGCCTCTCCCAAGTTAGCATCAATTAAGCGTTGTCTTGCTTCTAAAAGTCGTCCTACTAATGCGGGTTCTCGCTTGCCGTATTCTTTATTATCTTCCACGCGATTAACGACAATGCCTAATAATTCGGTAATGGCGTTACCGACCGAGTTTTGTGAAATGGTGACAATTAAACGACCTTTATCGTCACGGTAAAGTATTTGTTTGTAGGCGGGTCGCCAGCGAATTTCATTGGCAAATTGTGGGTCTTGGATAACTTGCTCACGTAAATCACGTGCCACGCGTAAAAACTGAGTATTGCCGAGTAACACATCTGCCACTTGGTTGGGAAAGTTTGCTTCTTTTGGGATGCGCTCATCACCGGTTGCCACTAACGAAAAGAAGGTACGGTAAAAATCCAAGAAGCCTCGTAAGACCTGTTCAAACTCATACCAAAAATATTGGTCGTGAAGTTTCTCCGCACCGCCAATAAGCTCCCAGCTAGGAAGACCTTGAGGGAAGCCGGTTAGTTCAAGCGCGCAATCTTCCGAAGGTAGAAATTTTAAAAGCTGTAAATCAAGCACATCTAAAAACTCATGATAAGCATCACTGAGATGGCGCAAAAATAAAGTGTTATGACCACTATCCGTAAGGTTGGGGTTGTTTGCATCGGCCTCTTTTGAAGCTTTTAGATCAGCAATAGGGAAGACCATAAAGTGATTATGTATCATCCGAATACTGGGTACGCCAGGTTTATTTAAGGGCCATGTTGAATCCAAACTGGCTTCGCCACAAAGCACTAGATGCTTTTTCGGGTCTGGATATTTTTCCAGCATGTATTCCATTAAAATGGTGGTCATTTGCGACCAGACCTTTTTTTGCTGGCGACTTAGCTGATCACGTCGAACTGGCCTACCGAGTGGGTCGAGGATGCGTCTTGAGGTGTCTAAAATAATAGAGGTATCAAATTCAGTGCTGTGGCCAATCAGCTTACGGTACATTAATAAATCTTCTGGGGTCCTGAATAAGCCGTTTTCTTCTGCAAGGTTTTTAAGGTTTGCAGCACTGTTAAAAAACTCTACCGGCGACATTCCATCTGGGACGGTTAACGACATGGATGGGCGGGGTGTAATAATTTCTCGCGGTCTGAGCTTTATCATTGTTTACCTCTTAATAATTGAATTTAACATGGACTACATTAGCTTTTGATTCACCGTAATTGATCTAACATCTTTACATTGCTTGCAGGCATCGTTTAATGCCGCGAGGCTTTTATCATTTTGTGGTTGTGCCACAATAATTTCTATTTCAATCTTGCCATCAATATAGTGTAGAACAATATTACTAATATCTTTATCGACTTGGTTTTTTTGTAGTAAAGGATATAGTTCAGCCATTATCTGATTACGGCTCGGCAAGTTTTTTGATGGGCTGCAGGTCTCATCATCCTCTGGGTCAATATGCACTGTTATATCATGCATTTCTGGAAACTCATGACGTAACTCGTGGATGACTCGCTCGGCAATATAATGTCCTTCAGAAACGCTTAGGTAAGAGTTAACTTGCAGGTGAACATCAGCTAATACATTGTTACCCATTTTACGGGTGCGTAACAAATGCATATGATCGACTCCTTCGATGCTGCTTATGAATTGACCAATCTTTGCGGTTTGCTGTGGATCTAGCGCAGTGTCGACTAATTCCATCGTGCTATCTAGAATTAGCTGTGCACCCATATAAAATATCATCACCGCAACAACAATAGCGGCCGCCGCATCCAGCCAAGGAATTTCTAAAAATACACTTCCCGCTACCCCAATAGCAACTAAAAGGGATGAAATAGCATCAGAACGATGGTGCCATGCATTCGCTTTAAGCATTTTAGAGTTAAGCCGGTTAGCTACCACCATTGTGTATTGATACAAGCCTTCTTTACTTACAATGGCGAGTGCTGCAAATAATAATGCCAAGGGTTCTGGCTGTAATAAACGTTCAGGATTCATGATGCGACCAATGGCATTAATCGCAATGCCTACTGCGACTCCCGCCAGTGCCAAGCCTAAAATAACTGTGGCAATTGTTTCGAAGCGTCCATGCCCATAAGGGTGATCATCATCTGCATCTTTACTGGCTAATTTAGCAGCTATTAACACAACCACATCACTGGCAAGATCAGATAAGGTATGAACTCCATCCGCGATGAGTGCTTGTGAGTGAGTAAACGTACCGCCGATTAGCTGGGCGAGTGATAAACCAATGTTCACCACCATGCCAACTAAAGTTACATTGCGGGTTTCTTTATAACGAACAGTACCGGGCTTCTCGGTATTTTGCTCGTGGCTGTGACCATGATGGCTATGAGAGTGACTGTGCATATTTAGCTAGATTCTAAAGTATAGTTAATTTGAATAATCACCGTATATTCGTAATCATCATCAAGCGTATCAATTAATATATGCCCGTGCACTTTTGCCCAAGCAGGAATATCGTAAAGCACCCCAGGGTCTGTACAGCGTACTTTGATGTGATCACCATTTGCCGATTCACCCAATGATTCAATTAATTGTTGGGTGCGAATTACCGGCATTGGGCATAACAAACGACGCGCATCTAAGTCATGTGTGGTGACATCAGCCATAGTTTAAGCTTCGTCAGGTGTTTTGGCGGTAATCGTAAGTGCATGTAAGTCGCCCGAGGTAATAGCGCTGTTAACCGATGCATAAACCGCTTGATGCCGCTTGAGTGTATTCAAGCCCTCAAAGCTTTTACAAATAACAGTGGTTTCATATTTATAACCGTCACCATTTACCGTAATGGTTGCATCGGGGAATTGTTGTTTAATTAGCTCGCTTACGGCTTCATTACTAATGCTCATTTTTTATTTCTACCTTAAAAAGTTATCGAATGCAGTATAGCGAAGGCGTATACTTCTTGCAGACTTATAATAAAGGAACTAACGATGACTGCCAATGTATCTGACGCACTTGTTCAACAAGTCATGGAAGCTTGCCCCAAATTTTGTGAAGCACTGACGAATGAGGAAGTAGCAACATTTTTAAAATTTACCAATATTATTGAGACTGAGCCGGATAAAATCATCGCTGATATTGGTGAGGTGGGTGATGAATTTTATTTGGTATTAGAGGGTAGAATTCGACTGGTAAATGAAGAGGGTAGTAAAGAGATGGATGTGGGGCGAATCGAAGCAGGTTGT
This sequence comes from Thiotrichaceae bacterium, assembly GCA_026989145.1. GTDB lineage: Bacteria > Pseudomonadota > Gammaproteobacteria > Thiotrichales > Thiotrichaceae > Cocleimonas. The sequence goes on along the minus strand of JALSJU010000123.1, from coordinate 66,581 downwards.
CTTGCGGGTGAAATGTCATTTTTTGACCGTCAACCACGTTCAATTCGTTTACGTTCTGGTAAGAAAAACGGCGTAAAATTACTCGCCATATCTCATCCAATGTACAAGCGCTTATGTGTTGAGCATTCGTATATTTCAGTAAACTTATTAGAATTTGTTGTTATGAGCTTGGATAAGTTAATTCGCAATAGCTCAAAAGATATGGCAACCCTATACAAGCATGTTGCTGGTGTTGGCTATCGTTAGTCGTCGCTAGTTTGTCATGTTGTTATGCGTAATATTATAAAAGCGGCCATTCGCACTATCCCCGATTACCCAAAACCTGGGGTTCAATATAGGGATATCACAACACTACTGGAAGAGCCAATCGCTTTGCGCATAACCATTGATACCATTGTGCAGCGCTACCTTCATCAAAATATTACAGCTGTTGCAGGGGTTGAAGCACGCGGTTTTATCTTTGGCACTGTTGTTGCCTATGAGCTAGGCGCAAGTTTTATTCCAGTACGCAAAGCTGGTAAATTACCCGGTGATACAATCTCGCAAAGCTATCAACTAGAATACGGTGAAGACAGCATCGAAATACATACAAACTGCGTAAAACCGAATGACCGCGTTTTATTGATTGATGATTTGATAGCCACTGGCGGCACAGCGACAGCTGCAATAAAACTACTGCGTCAGCTGGATGCGAACATCATTGAAAGCTGTTTTGTCGTTGATTTGCCCGATCTCGGTGGCAGTAAAAAACTTCGTGATGAACTGATTTGTCCCGTCTTTGCTTTGTGTGAGTTTGCGGGTGATTAATCAGTTGGATCAAAAACCAGAGCAGTCTGGCAAGACTTTATTATCATACTATCAAGCCAGTATAGACGCTGGTGAATTAGACCCTGACCCACATCAAGAAGTCGTTATTGTAGCGTTGCAGAATATTTATAATGATTTATTAAATTCTGGTACTTCCAGCGTATTAGCATCGCTCCCACACATATCACTTAAAGATTTATTTTTTAAAAAGTCGACAAAAACTATCCCTCCTGTAAGCAAAAAAGGCCTTTATGTATGGGGTGGTGTAGGGCGCGGTAAAACGCACTTGGTTGATCTATTTTATAAAATGGTTCCTATAAAAAGAAAAATACGGCTACATTTTCATCGCTTTATGCATTTGGTTCATGAGGAGCTAAATCAGTTAGAAGGCGTTGTTGATCCATTAAAAATCGTTGCTAAACACTTTTCTGAAAAATCAAGGTTGTTGGTTTTAGATGAAATGCACGTTACTGATATTACCGATGCGATGTTATTGGGCAAATTATTTGAACACCTTTTTGGCTATGGTGTGATGTTGGTAACAACATCAAATAGCCCGCCTAATGAGCTTTATAAAAACGGCTTGCAACGAGAGCGTTTTAAGCCCGCGATCAAATTGTTAGAGCAACACACACAAGTCATTGAAATGGGCGGAGAGTTGGACTATCGGTTAAAGCGATTATCTCAGGGAGACTTGTATGCCGTACTTAGAGGTGATCACTCTAAGCAGTTTTTGCAACAACGTTTTGATGAACTTTCGGCAATTAATTTACATAAAGATAGGCAAGATATTATTATCAATGGACGTCGAATACCGGTCGAAATGTGGGCAGATGGTATTGTGTGGCTTAGCTTTGAAGAGCTTTGTAACTCGCCCCGATCAATCGCTGATTATTCACAAATCGCCAAGATTTATCACACCATATTGATTTCTGACATTCCAATTATGGATAGCAATATGGATGATGCCGCACGTCGTTTTACCAATATGATTGATATTTTCTATGATTTGCAGGTAAATTTAATTGTGACAGCGCAAGCTGAGGCTGAAAAAATCTATGTTTCCAGTAAATTAAAAGAGCCATTTAAGCGTACTGTTAGTCGGCTTAAAGAGATGCAAACCAAAGAATATTTACAAGTGCGTCATCTTCCGTAGCAACAATTCAAATTTGGTACTATGATCAAGTCATCTTGTTTCACATTTAGGTAATTTCCAGCATGTCATGGGATGATAAGCGGCCAATGTCGCCACACTTGCAGGTGTATAAACTGCCACTCACTGCAAAGCTTTCTATCTTGCATCGGGCTACCGGCGCCGTATTATTCATGGGTTTACTTTTAATGGTGTGGGTACTCGCTGCAGGTGCTTCGGGTGCGACAACTTGGCAAAGTATGCACGGTTTTTTATCAAGTTGGTTTGGTAAGTTGACTTTATTCGGCTTTACTTTTTCGCTTTATTATCACTTCTGTAACGGCATCCGACATTTGTTCTGGGATATTGGAAAAGGTCTTGATCTTGAAGGTGCGCATAAATCTGGCATTGCCGTGATTGCTGCAGCTATTATTTTAACCGTGTTGACATGGCTCATAACGTAAAGGATGCATGACAATATGACGAATTTACGTTCACCAGTGGCCAAAGGGTCAAGCAAGTCGGCAGAAGCCACCAAGCACTTTATGATGCAACGCGTTACCGCGTTGGCTTTGATACCGCTGGTTATTTGGTTTTGCTTCAGCATTGCTTTATTGCCACAAGTCACCTATGAGGTGTTGGTGAGCTGGCTAAAATCACCCTTTAATTTTGTGATGATGTTTTTAACTCTAATCATCTCATTTAAACATGCACATTTGGGCATGCAGGTAATTTTTGAAGATTATATTTCTAATTTAAAGCGCCGTAGTATGGCTATATTAGCAGTTAAGTTATTAAGCTATTTATCAATGGCGATAGGTGTTTTGTCCCTTTTAAAAATAGTAGTAGGTGGGCAATAAAATGTCATCAAGCACAACATCAAACAAATCATCAGATTATAAAATCATCAATCACGAGCATGATGTGGTTATTGTCGGTGCTGGCGGGGCAGGCTTGCGCGCCACATTAGGTATGGCGAGTGCTGGTTTGAGTACGGCCTGTATAACAAAAGTCTTTCCTACTCGCAGTCATACGGTAGCGGCGCAAGGCGGCATGTCGGCAGCGCTAGCGAATATGGGTGAAGACAGTTGGCAGTGGCATATGTATGACACGGTAAAAGGTTCTGACTGGCTGGGTGATCAAGATGCCATTGAATATATGTGTCGTGAGGCGGTGCCAGCTGTGATTGAGTTGGAGCATTACGGCGTGCCTTTTTCACGTACTGATGACGGTAAAATATATCAGCGACCTTTTGGTGGCATGACGACTAATTTTGGTGAAGGTGTTGCGCAACGAACCTGTGCGGCGGCTGATCGCACCGGTCACGCTATTTTGCATACGTTGTATCAACAGTCCCTAAAGCACAAAGCTGAATTCTATATCGAATACTTTGTGACAGATTTAATCATGGAAGATGGTGTTTGCCGAGGCGTTATGGCATGGGATTTAACCACCGGAGATTTACACTGTTTTCGTGGGCATCAAGTGGTGCTTGCGACGGGTGGTAGTGGGCGTGCTTACTTTTCAGCAACCTCTGCCCATACCTGCACGGGCGATGGTAGCGCGATGGTATTGCGTGCTGGTTTACCACTGCAAGATATGGAGTTTGTACAGTTTCATCCAACCGGCGTTTATGGTGCGGGGGTGTTAATTACCGAAGGCGTGCGTGGTGAAGGTGGTTATTTAACCAACTCAGAAGGTGAGCGCTTTATGGAGCGGTATGCACCGAATGCGAAAGATCTCGCCTCGCGGGATGTGGTTTCGCGTGCCATGACGATGGAAATTAACGAAGGGCGCGGGGTTGGGCCAGACAAAGATCATATTTTCCTAAACTTACAACATCTTGGGCCAGAAGTCATTAATGAACGCTTGCCAGGTATCGCAGAAAGTGCGCGTATTTTCTCTGGTGTTGATGTTACCAAAGACCCTATCCCAGTATTGCCAACGGTGCATTACAATATGGGAGGTATTCCCACCAATTACAAAGGTGAGGTGGTCACACTTGAAGGCGATGACCCTGATAAAACCGTTCCGGGTTTAATGGCAATTGGTGAATGTGCCTGTGTTTCCGTGCATGGGGCGAATCGTTTAGGCTCTAATTCATTATTGGATATTATTGTTTTTGGCCGCGCAGCTGCGATTCGAGCAGCTGAATTGATTAAGCCTAACACACCACATAAAGTTTTATCGGATGATATTTTTGATGCTTTATTAGTGCGCTTTGATAAAACACGAAATGCTAACGGGAGCATCCCAACCGGTCAAATTAGAGACAAAATGCAACGCACCATGCAAAAGTATGCAGCCGTTTTTCGCACCGGAAAAACTATGCAAGAAGGCGTTACAGAAATGCAAAAAGTTTTTGATAGCTTTACCGATGTGGGAATAACCGATCGTGGCATGCAATGGAATACCGATTTATTGGAAACCTTAGAGCTAGAAAATTTATTAGTCCAAGCTCAAACTATAATTGCTGGTGCACTTAACCGTGAAGAAAGCCGTGGTGGTCATGCGCGAGAAGATTTCCCTGATCGGAATGACGATGAGTGGATGAAGCATACACTTGCGTGGGTCGATGATAAAGGCACGGTCAAGTTTGATTATCGTCCTGTGCATATGTACACCTTAACGGAAGACTGTGAAGTCATCCCACCCAAAAAGCGCGTTTACTAGGATAGACTCCAAAGATAAGGTTTAAAACTCATGGCTGAATTCAAATTACCAGTAAATTCCATTGTCAAAATAGGTAAAACCTTTTCTGCGACAAATAATAATGCTGGAGAAAAACCAAAAAATACCCGTAAATTCATCGTCTACCGCTATGACCCTGCAAGCGGTGAAAACCCCAGAACCGACACTTTTGAGGTTGATATGGATAATTGTGGGCCGATGGTGCTAGATGGTTTATTGAAAATTAAAGATGAACTGGACTCAAGCGTTGCACTACGTCGCTCTTGCCGAGAAGGGATTTGTGGCTCATGTGCAATGAATATTGATGGCGGGAACACCCTGGCTTGCACAAAAGCTATTGCCGATATCGAAGGTGATATAAAAATTTACCCTCTACCACATCAACCTGTAATTAAAGACTTAGTTTCTGACTTAACTCATTTTTATGAGCAATACGCATCTGTCGAGCCGTGGATGAAAAATGATGCAGAAGTAGAACCTGATAAAGAACGCCTGCAAACGGTAGAAGAACGAGAAAAGTTAGATGGACTTTATGAATGTATTCTCTGTGCTTGTTGCTCAACCAGTTGCCCCAGTTATTGGTGGAATAGTGATAAGTACCTCGGCCCAGCCGCATTGTTAAACTCATACCGTTGGATTGCTGATTCACGTGATCAAGCAAGCGAAGCACGGCTCGATGATTTAGAAGACCCGTTTAAGCTATACCGCTGTCACACCATTATGAACTGTACCGAAGCCTGCCCAAAAGGCTTAAACCCTGCCAAGGTCATCGCGAAAATCAAGAGTAAAATGATTAAACGCAAGATGAAATGAGCAAGGGCGTTTACTAGCAACATGAGTAATTTATCAAAAATAAAATGGCACTGCCGCCGTGGAGTTAAAGAGCTTGATATCGTGTTGTGTAACTACGTTGAAAAATATATTGAAAATAAAGAGTCGCAAGATGAAGCTTTAATAGTAGCCTTTGAAGAGCTGTTAGAACTGGAAGACCCTATTCTTTACGCCCTATTATTAGGAGAGCTTGAAGCTGATGGTGATAGCCAACAAAAAGTACTACAACAGTTAAGACAGCTCTAGTGTTTGGTAGTTCTTACCTTATTTTAGGCGCTGATGAGAGGTTCCTTAAAGTCGGGGTGTGAATTGTAAGTCATTATGATAAGATGTACCACGATGCCGTACAGAAGGAAGAGTTATGGAAGCCGTAAGCGTAAATCAGTTTCGTTCAAATCTAAAAGAATGTATCGATAACGTAGTTGATACACACGACACCTTAAAAGTCACGCGGCGCAATGCCGAGGATTTTGTAGTAATGAGCGCCGAAGACTGGGAGCGGCATCAAGAAACAATTTATATTCTTCAAAATAAACACTTGATGAAGCAAATCAATAAAGCCAGATCAGCAGAAAACAAAAGCTACAAACCTTCACAAGAAGAAATAGATGCGATTATTGATATTTGAAGGTGATAGCTGGAGCGAATACGAAAAGCTCCGTAGTGACGATAAAAAAGCCCACAACAAACTAAGACAAATCCTCAAAGAAATGCTTCGCAATGATCCTGCCAAGGGGATAGGTAAGCCTGAACAGTTAAAGTATGATTTGTCGGGATATTGGTCGAGGAGATTGACTAGGTATCATCGCGTGGTTTATCGGTTTGATGGTGAGGCTTTGTTCATTACTGCTATTGGTGGGCATTATGAGTCATGACAACGTAATTATTGATTCCTTTTCTTTGGCTGGCTATAGGAGTTTTGGGGAGGAAATTCAGCGCTTTGAATACTTTTCAAAGATTAATCTATTCATTGGGCAGAATAATTGTGGAAAGTCTAATGTACTCAAATTTATTAATGAAGCACATCCCCAAATTAATGGGGCTGGTCGATTTACGCTTGAACCGCTTGATAATCATGTATTGAAAAGAGTGGACTTTATAGCAGGTAAAGGTTTTCCACTTGATAAAGACAGTATTAGGTTACTTTTCCCTAACTCAAGTGAGCGTTCTATTGAATATATACAAGAAGTATTTAAAGTTAAAGTAGCTAAAGATCAAAGTAACCTTGTGTGGTTTGAATACGGGAGTGATCTAAACTTAATTGTTAATAGCTCTTGGAAGGAAGCCTTTGATACTCTCAATGATCATGCATTTTACTACCTATGGAGTGATTTGGATAAGCATACGTTTAGACATGGGATTAGTAGGGGTGAACACTGGTTTCCAGAGTCTCTGATGAAATTAACGCCAAGAGTCCAAGCAATTCATTCTGTAATGATTCCCGCTATAAGGGAAATAGGAAAAATAGGTTCCGTTTCAGATGATTTTAGCGGTGAAGGTATTATAGAGAGACTGGTGAAATTACAAAATCCAAAAGTTCAAAGACAGAATGATAAAAAGAAGTTCTCTCAAATTAATAACTTTCTACAAAATGTAACCGATAATAGTTCGGCTATCATAGAGATTCCTCATGATAGAGAAACAATTTTAGTACATATGGATGGGAAGACCTTACCTTTAGAGTCTTTAGGAGCAGGAATACACGAAGTTATTATATTAGCTTCAGCAGCGACGATTTTAGAAGATACAGTAATATGTATGGAGGAACCCGAACTTCATTTAAACCCAATACTCCAAAAAAAGCTGGTTAGATATTTAGATGAAGCTACCAGTAATCAATATTTTATCACGACTCACTCAGCTGCATTAATGGATACACCTAATGCAGAAATTTACCATATTAATTTAGAAGATGGAGCATCAAAAGTAAGGCGTGTAACGTCGGATACTCATAAATCAGAGGTTTGTGCCGATTTGGGTTATCACCCTTCTGACTTATTACAATCAAATTGTATTATTTGGGTAGAAGGACCATCGGATAGAATTTATTTGAATCACTGGATAAAGGAAGTTGACTCAAAGTTAGTGGAAGGTATTCATTATTCGATTATGTTTTATGGAGGAAGGTTAGCATCTCATTTATCTGGTTATGATATGGATGAAGCCATTGATGATTTCATTTCTCTTAGGCGTATGAATAGGCGAGCGGTAATCGTTATAGATAGTGATAGAGAAAAACCTCATGCACGAATAAATGCTACAAAAACTCGTTTAAAGAAAGAATTTGATGATGGTGCAGGCTTTGCATGGATTACCGCAGGGCGTGAAATTGAAAACTACTTTTCTGCTGATTCTTTGAAAGAGGCAATAGAAAGCGTGCACTCTACTGCTACAGTCACTTCTAAACTTGGAAAATATGATAACTGTTTGTCAATTAAGACAGCAAAGGGGAAGAAAACCCAAGCATCAAAGGTAAGAATTGCAAAATATATCGCTAGAAATAAAACAGTAGATTTAGGTGCTCTTGATTTGAGTAAGAAAGTAACTGATTTGGTTGATTTTATTAAGGATTCTAATCCTCAGGTTTTAGTAGATTTTAGCAGTCGGGATTAGCTCCCTTAGGAACAAAAAGCTCAGTACGGGTCAGTACTTTTAAGTATTATTTTAGGCAATAAAAAGCCAGACCGAAGTCTGGCAGAATTCTCATAAAAGCAAAGGGGGGGCTTTTATGAAAAAGGAGTCCCGAAGGACTCGGGCTAACAACAGTTATAAACGGGGGATTAGAGTGTTGTTAACCAAAAACATCCGTTAAGATGTGTAAACTAACTAAAAAGTGTAATTCTATTGTTAATATCTCACAAAATAGTTGCATGGTCATTCAGCAAGCGACGAGCTACTTAGTTTTCTGATAAGTGGCTATACTAAGTTGCATCTGTGCGGGGTAATTATTACCGATCAATTTCACGAGCTAAGCATAAAATGAAATCATCCAATGAAAAAGTTAATGAGTTTTTACATGATATAAAAAATACTGGTTCTGAGAAGTGGGCAACGGTTGAAGAAATAAGAAATATTTTCCTTGATGAGAATTCAATGCTTGAAGAAGGGGTTAAGTATGGCGGGATTATCTTTAGCCTTTCAGGCGATCTAATTGGTGGGATTTTTCTTTATAAAGCTCATATTTCAATTGAGTTTAGTAACGGTGCAAACTTTAAAGATGATGATGGTTTTCTTGAGGGAAAAGGAAAAAAGCGTAGGCATCTGAAAATATTGGACAAAAACGATATTAAAAATAAGAAAATACATTATTATATTGGGCAGGCACTCAATCCGTAACACTACGAACCAAATCAATAAAACTTATGATGAAAAAATCACTTATTGATACTTTGCAAATTACCCCCCTTCGTTTTAGCTTGTTGGTGCTCGTTATGGGTGTACTGCTTGTTTCTTGCAGCGCTAAGCAATTAAAAAAGGATGAAAGTGTTTTTCTTTTTCCTACCTCAGCGAATAAAACCGCTAAAGGCTGGGAATTTACAATTCATAACTGGGTGTTTGAAAAGGAGGAAAAAAGTTTAAGTCGCTTAGTGGCGCAGAAATCATTAAAAGAAGTGTTTGAGAGTATGGGTGAAGTGACCGACAACAGTGAAAACGTCGCGGTTTTGCAACGTCGTTTTATGTGGTTTTTGGTTGATAACAAACGCAATAAAGAAATTCAAACCACATTAGATGAGCAATTAATCAAGCTCAATAGAACAGCAGCTAACGGTCACGCTAAAACCCTGGCGAGCTTAAACAAAACGGTGCAAGATGGAAAGTGGCTAAGCTTTAGGGTAAAAGATAGCTTCCAACGTAAGTTTCAGGGTGAGGTACAGTTTATTCCTCCTCAAGGTTTATCCGTTATCTCTGATATTGATGACACGATTAAAGTCAGCCAAGTCTTAGATAAGAAAAAATTACTGATTAATACCTTTATAAAGCCTTACCGAGTGACAAAAGGTTTTCCTGAGTATTATAAAAAGCTTGCTACACAAGGGGCTTATTTTCATTATGTTTCAGCTTCGCCTTGGCAAATTTACCCAAGTTTAAAACCTTTTCTGGAGAGAAACTATCCGAAAGGTACCGTTGCATTACGAAATTTCCGTATTAAAGATAGTAGCTTGTTAAACTTTTTAAAGCCGTCAACTGATTATAAAATCAAACAGATTCAAAATATTATCCAGCGTTATCCTAAGCATCACTTTATTTTGATTGGTGATAGTGGTGAGCATGACCCCGAGGTGTACGCAAAAATCTATCAACAATTTCCTGATAATATTCAGTCGATTCAGATAAGAACGGTTAAAGATTCTGACTTGAGTGAAAAGCGTTTTAAGGAAGTATTTAAAAATGTTCCTCAAAATAGGTGGAAGCTATTGCCTTAGTTTCTATTTTATTTGTTATCACTTAGAACTTAGTTCAAAGCACATTAATACATTCGCTGTAAAATCAATTGGTAGGTTTCTTTGCTAAATAAGGTATCTAAGAATTGCCCTGCACTCGGCGAGTAGTACCATGCAACACCTGCGCCGAGCGCTATACTTGCACTTGCTAATGGCTCTTTAAAATCGATTAATTTAAGCGCTGTTCCAAAAGAGCGCTTTAGTCGCTGCCCCATAAAATCAACACTGTAAATTTCATCCAAAACTAGATGTAGTATAAAACCTAGGAAGATAAATAGGGCAAGCAACCACGCTGTAAAATCAGGTTTAGCAAATACATGATGGCTTAATGCGGCGCTTCCTAATGAGAACAGCATGGCGGCATTAATCGAATGAATTGCACCCCGATGTACGCTAAATTTTTGAAACAGTGTCCAAAGCGGGAAACGCACAAATAAATAAATGCCTAAACCTGCGCCCCATAATTGCAAAATGCCCGTTTGATTTTTAGCTGAAAACACCCAAAGAAAAGAGAGCATGATGCCTAATAAGGAAAATAGAATTCGGCTTGGGTAGGAGTAATGTAAATCAATATCTGGTAATATTCCGCCAACTACCCCTGCGCAAGCTAGCAACAAAGCATCTTGCGTACCCACAAAGCCCACTTGCAAACACAGCGTTGCAAGCATCCCTGAGCCAACGGCAGAAACTGCAAAGTGCGTATTAAAATTAGCCATCGTTTCCTCTACCTATTGCTTAGCACCACTTTAGTGCGCCAAACTAATCTTTGATCCTATTTGTGTTATGTTTTAGGTGGTTTTCCTTAAGGAAAACCTGATTAAGTCCCATTAATTCTGGCAACGGCAAAGGGTAAGGCTCTAGGGCAGCATCTCCGTTGTTGTATTTCTCATGAAGGCAATAAGCATTCATGAGAAATACGCCTAGGATATACTGCCCTAGAGACTTACAGAATTTTATGGGACTTAATCAGGGTTTCCTTAATAACGTATATCCACTCTAATTTTTAAGAGTTTAATGGGTTGGCACAGTAATTGCTATATGATTAATAATCATTAATTTTTAAGAGTACGCCATGTTATTTGGTCGCGGAAAAAAGAACCCCATCAAAATTGCCGAAAAAGGCGTTAAAGAATGGAAGTATGCTACTTGCGGTTATTGTTCCACAGGTTGTGCAATAGAGGTGGGTTTAAATGAAGAGGGCAGAGCCGTGTCTTCACGCGGCGTGGGTAATGCGGATGTAAACCGGGGTAAGTTGTGTTTAAAAGGTATCTTTGAGCACGAGTTGTTTGAATCTGATGGTCGCGGTACGGAGCCTAAAATTCGCGATAGCTTCCATGATGAATGGAAAACCACTGACTGGGATACTGCGCTGGATAAAACCTATTCAGAGATTCGCCGTGTACAAGAGAAATTCGGGCGTGATTCTGTAGCTGTTATTTCTACAGGGCAAATGCTTACTGAAGAATTTTACACGCTGGGCAAACTTACGCGTGGTCTTATTGGTACCAACAATTACGATGGCAATACGACCTTGTGTATGGCATCGGCGGTTTCAGGCTATAAACGATCATTTGGTTCAGACGGCCCTCCGGGGAGTTATGATGATTTTGATCAGACTGACTTATTGATTGCGTGGGGCTCTAACTTGCCCGAGCAACACCCGATTATTTATTGGCGGATGAAAGAAGCACAAGAAAAATCGGGCTTTCCTCTGATTGTTATTGACCCGCGCGTCACAATGCTCGCACAAAATGCAGATCGCCACTTAACCGTGACGCCGGGCACTGATGTAGTGTTGATGAATTCAATGATGTATGTGATCTTAGATGAAGGTCTTGAAGATAAACGTTATATCGAAGCTAATACTAATGGCATTGAAGAATTAAGAGCTGAAGTTGCAAAATACGACCCTGTTACGGCGGCTAAAATTTGTGGCATTGATGAGGATACGATTCGTGCAGTCGCGCGCCAATTTGCTAAAGCAAAAACGGCAATGCAAATCTGGACGATGGGAATTAACCAAAGCACTCACGGCTCTGATGGTGTGGTCGGCATTAATAATTTGGCACTTATCACAGGTAATATTGGTATTCCAGGTGGCACCAGCCTTTCTATCACGGGGCAATGTAATGCGATGGGTACGCGTGAATGGTCTTCCTGTTCAGGCTTACCGAATCACCGTTTATTAGAAAACCCACAAGACCGTGAAGATATCGGTAAATTTTGGAATGTTGATCCTGAGTTTTTCCCCAAAAAACGCGGCATGTTTCAAACCGATATTTACCAAGCGATGGAGCTGGGTGAAATAAAAGGCTTATGGTTAATCGCCACCAACCCGATGAGTTCACTGCCTAATACAGCGCGCATTCGCAAAGCGATGGAGCAATTAGAGTTCTGTGTGATTCAAGACTGTTATGAAGATACAGAAAGTGCGCAATACGGAACGGTTTATCTACCCGCTGGTACATGGGCAGAAAAAGACGGTGTAATGACCAATACCGAGCGCCGTATCAATGTGGTAAAACCAGTCATAAAACCACATGGAAATTCAAAGCCTGATTTATGGATTTTTAATCGTATGGCAGAGCGTTTTAATATCGAGGGAAAAGTTAATTTTCCTGAAAAAGCAGCTGATATTTTCTTAGAAATGGGCAAGTTATCACATGGGCGCTTATCCGATAATTCTGGCATGACACACGAACTCATTGAAAAACATCGTGGTATTCAATGGCCTTATACAAAAGAACAAGCCGAAGCAGGTGAGGCGCCAAAAAAAGGTGGTGTGCGCCTCTACACGGAGGATGCTACCTTCCGCTACCCTGATGGTAAGGCAAAGCTCATTCCGTTACCATTTATAGATAACAATGAAGTTCCTGATGACAAATTCCCGTTCTGGCTAAACACTGGTCGATTAATCGAGCATTGGCATGGCAGAAGTAAGACAGGAAAGCTCAGTAATAACAATAAGTATTCTCCAATACCGTTTGCTGAGTTAAATCCTGACGCCGCTAGGGAACTTGGCGTGATTGCCGGTGATTACATAAGACTCGTTTCACCGAGATCCGACGCCATTGTAATGGCACAGCTTACACATCGTGTTCCTAAGAATATGATATTTGTGCCATTCCATTTTCATGATTGTGCAAATCGTTTAACACTCGGTTTGCTCGATCCGCATTCTCGCCAGCCTGCTTATAAACAATCCGCCGTTCGAATTGAACGAATTGTAGATCAAAAAGCAGCTGCTCAAATGAGCATGGAGATGCGAACTTTTTAGCTTAGTAGGAGCTTCTGATAGAGTATAAACTTTATTAGAACCCCTTACATTGAGCTGTCAGGCTGGGAGTCCCCTTCCAATTTATGCCCAACCTGATCTTTTTATTTTTTGAGTAAATTATAGACATGTTTCAAGTACGAGAAGACGAACCAAAATACGCGTTTTTGCAAGACAAAGACAGCAAAGATCAAAACCGTTACGGTAAGCCAATTGAGCTAACTACCGAAGGTGATGCGTTGCGTGAGCAAAGCCTTAATATTAATAACGATAATGAAATTGGCGAAAATCCTAACCGCTACAAACAACATGGCTTTTATTTCACAGCGGACAACTGTATTGCCTGCCATGCTTGTGAAGCTGCTTGTAGTGAGAAAAATGATAATGCAGGTCACATTGCTTTTCGTTCGGTCGGTTTTGTTGAAGGCGGTACATACCCCGATTACCGTCGTCAAAATATCTCGATGGCATGTAATCACTGTGATGACCCTGTTTGTTTAAAAGGCTGTCCGACGCGTGCTTATACCAAATTTGCTGAATATGGGGCTGTCTTACAAGACCCTGATATTTGTTTTGGTTGTGGTTACTGTACATGGGTTTGCCCCTATAATGCACCGCAGTTAGACCCGGTTGAAGGTACTGTTTCTAAATGTAATATGTGTGTCGATCGCTTAGAAGTTGGACTTAAGCCGGCCTGTGTTTCAGCTTGTTTAGGTAATGCGTTAGAGTTTGGCGTGATCGAAAATACTCCAGCAGGGCGCGAGCAGGTCGATGCGCAAATTCCGGGCTTTCCTGATCCGAGAATAACCCAACCCAATATTCGTTTTCAGCAAACTAAAACGCTAAACCGCGATATGAAACGCGTAGACTCTACCGCGATTAAATATCACCGTGACGACGATGCGGGAAATTACCAAGCTGTGCTGGATGAAAAGCATGGCAAAACCAAACACTGGGGTATGAAAACCTTATTAGCATCACACGAAAATGCGCACGTGATGTTCACCTTAACGGCGCAAGCAGTGATGGGTGCATTTGTAATGTTGGTGATTTTAGGCTCTCTATTCGGCGCACCCGTGATAGAAAGCCTGCAGTCATCAAGTGCGTTAGTCCCATTGTTGTTGGTAATGTTTGGTTTAATGGGGTCTGGTTTGTATAAACTTAATATGCATCTAGGCAAGCCACACCGTTTTTATCGTGGTTTTAATAACCTTCGCCATTCACCATTGAGTCGTGAAATTGCAGGTGTATCGGCATTTTTTGCAGGATTGGCTGGCTATACATTCTTTAACTTCTTTGATAATGGATTAACGAACTTATTGGCAGGCGCGTCCGCTATTCTCGGCTTAGTCGGTTTTGCCGCTGGCTCGTACTATATGTATAAGTTGTATCGCATCAAGGCGCGTCCCTTTTGGGATCATTGGCAAACAGCTACAACCTTCTACGGCACCATGCTCAGTTTGGGTGGTTTGTTAATGGCCTTTATGGGTAGCTTGTTTATGTCAAACAGTACCCAGTTAATTCAGTATTTCGCCATGGTTATTGCATTGGGTTTAATCATTGAAGCTGTCGGTTTGTTGTTTCATGCGAAAGATTTAAAAAGTGGCTCTGGTGAAGGGCAAGCTGCGCACTATGAACTATCAACAACCTTTGGTAAAACGTATTGGCTAAGAAACGCCTTGTTGATTTTCAATATTATTCTTGCCGTTACCATTAGTTACACGGGGTTATCAGGTATTGGTGGCATCTTAATAGGCTTATTCTTTACGGCATCATTAATTATCATGGCTTATTTAGGACGGATTATTTTCTATGCACTAGTCATACCTACCACCATGCCAGGCGCATTCTTTTGGAAAAATAAAGGCTTTGTTGATCACGCCCGTGAATCAGGGTTGGCAGATATGCAACAGCTAGGTGTAGCGTACGAACGCCATCATAAATTTGACGTGAGTGAATTGAGGCAAACTATTAAAGAAAATTCACTCGCCGATATGATTGAGCAAGCAAAAGCGATTGTTACGGGAAAATAGCAACACCCTTTTATTTAAACAGCGCACCAAATGGGTGCGCCAATGTTCGGTATTGGTTCTGTTACGCATCTCAAATAGGCTTGCCAATAATAACTAGCATCTGTTTCTCCCTTTAGTGCCCTAAGATTAATTTTTAGTTGCTTGCTTTAGAGTTGGTATGTTAATTGCATTCTGCCTATTAGCAATAAAGCTAATTTGAAGTTAAATAGGAGAAAATGCAATGAAGTTAGTCACTGCAATAATAAAACCGTTCAAGCTTGATGATGTGCGTGAAGCACTCTCTGAGATTGGCGTTGCGGGTGTCACCGTAACAGAGGTAAAAGGATTTGGTCGTCAAAAAGGTCACACGGAGCTATACCGTGGTGCTGAGTATGTTGTTGATTTTTTGCCAAAAGTGAAAATTGAAGCTGCTGTTTCAGGCGATATCGTTGACCAGGTTATTGAAGCTATCAGCAAGGCTGCAAACACCGGTAAAATTGGTGATGGTAAGATTTTTGTCTCAAACATCGAGCAGACCATCCGTATTCGTACGGGTGAGACTGGTCCAGAAGCACTTTAACCTAAACTAGGAGGCAAAATAAAATGGAAAACAATATATTAGAATTACAATATGCCATGGATACCTTTTACTTTTTAGTAATGGGTGCTTTGGTCATGTGGATGGCGGCAGGTTTCTCGATGTTAGAAGCGGGCTTGGTTCGCTCTAAAAGTACCACAGAAATCTTAACCAAAAATATCGCACTTTATGCGATTGCTTGTACGGCGTATCTTGTGATTGGTTATGAGATTATGTATGACGGTGGCATCTTCTTAAAAGATATCGCATTAGATGGCGCTAAGGATGCTGACGGCATGGTTGCTGCTGTATTAAAAGAGTCAACTGAAGCTGGTTTTGGTGGTGATGCTGTTTACTCCAATGCATCTGACTTCTTCTTTCAAGTAGTATTCGTAGCAACAGCAATGTCGATTGTATCGGGCGCTGTTGCTGAGCGTATGAAGCTTTGGGCATTTTTATTGTTTGCGGTTGTCATGACAGCATTCATCTACCCAATGGAAGGTGCATGGACTTGGGGAGGGAAATCAGTATTTGGTTTATTTAACCTAGGTGATGCAGATGAAAAAGCAGGTCTTATGGGCTTTGGTTTTTCTGACTTCGCAGGCTCTGGTATTGTTCACATGGCAGGTGCAGCAGCGGCATTAGCCGGCGTTTTATTGCTTGGTGCTCGTAAAGGAAAATACGGCGCTGATGGAAAAATTAATCCGATTCAAGGTGCAAACTTACCTCTAGCAACACTCGGTACATTCATTCTTTGGATGGGCTGGTTCGGATTTAATGGTGGTTCTGTTCTTAAATTAGGTGATATTGCTAATTCAAACTCGGTTGCAATGGTATTTTTAAATACGAATGCAGCAGCTGCAGGTGGTACTATTGTTGCTTTATTAGTGGCACGCTTAATGTTCGGTAAGGCTGATTTAACCATGGCACTAAACGGTGCTTTAGCAGGCCTAGTAGCAATAACGGCAGAGCCTTCTACTCCAACACCTCTAATGGCAACAATTATTGGTGGTATTGGTGGTTTAATTGTTGTGTTCTCTATTTTATTCTTTGATAAGATCAAAATAGATGATCCTGTGGGAGCCATCTCGGTACATGGCGTAGTCGGTTTTTGGGGCTTAATGGCTGTACCGTTAACTAATACAGGCGCAACATTTGTTGGTCAGCTAGTAGGAGCCGCAACAATCTTTATCTGGGTATTCTTTGCCTCATTGATCGTTTGGTTTATCATCAAAATGATTATGGGTATTCGCGTATCTGAAGAAGAAGAGTACGAAGGTGTTGATATTGGTGAGTGTGGTATGGAAGCATATCCAGAGTTCACTAATAAGTAATCAGAAGTACTTAGTAGTTTGATTAAAGGTCATCATTTGGTGGCCTTTTTTATGCATTGCTATTCTGAAACTTTTGCATGACTCGGACGACGAGCAAATATGACTGAAGTCCATTTGATTTTTCGTTGTAAACTTGCTAATAACCTACTATCGGCTTCATTTCCCGCCTCAATAAGTGGAATTTCACCCGTATTTCTTGCGCCACCGACTCGTGCAAAGGCCTTTCTATGTAAAAATAAATAACGAAGAGGTTGAAAATTGGCTAAGCTGGGCTAGTTAATAATAGGGTCGAGCTTACAGGCATTAATTTCGTGGTGTTATTTGTGAGGGAGTAACCATTCTCAATCAAGGGGGGGAGATGGTTTTACTCTATTCTTAATTTATAGAGATAGAAATTAAGTTCTTCATAGTGAAGATAGAGGCTAACTAAATTATTTTTATAGAGGTTATGTTAAAAAAACAAATTTAGGGTGAATAATAGAAGGTTATTAAAACAACAAAACCAGCAGTAGAGACACTGCTGGTTTATATATTCGTCAAAACTAGACGAATTATTTACTTATAACTTACTGAGTAACAATTGTTACTGTTAACTTATCAGAATAAGTACCAGCCTGTACAACAGCAGGTAAGTTGGGAGAAGTCATCGTCATATCACTCGCAGCTGTATTACAGTCTGCAAGTGCTACCGTGTTTGCTGCGCCTGAAGCAATTGAAGCACCCGCCCAATCTACAGTGTATTGTGCTGCACCATGTAAGAATTTTGTAGCATCAACGTCATGTACTAATTTAAAGTCATTAAGTGATGAGAAAGACACGTTACAACCAGCAACAGTATTTGACTCAGCACCTAAGTCACCTAAAGTCGTTGTTGTGCCATTAACTTCAGCTAATGATAATGTTTTTGTGATATTTGAGTTTAGCGAACCTAATAGGTTAACGTAAGCATCTTTTGTAACATTGATTGTGATGTCTGTAGAGTCAGATGCAGCCATTACAGCAGTACTGGTTGCAAGTAGAAGAGCAGACGCAGTTAGAGTTTGTGTTAATTTCATTGTTATTTCCTTTTTATTTTAATTTAGGGGTTAAAGGTATGCATAGGTTGACTACGCATTAGATTAACGGTTGTTTCTTGATAGGTGCTAATCATGAGAAAGATATTAAGCTAAGATTAATAAACGCACAAATTTATCTGATAAGTGGTTATTGCAATATTCCTTAAGGATAAATTATTCAGCCATTGTACAGCCGATCTACCGTATAACTAATACCCTGAGACCTTGCACGACTCGGATGACAAGTAAAAAATGACTCGTGCAAACATCTCACTCTAAATAGAAATTAAGGTGTATTAATTGGCAACACGACTTTTGCAAGAGATTGAGGCAAGCCTCAATGAATTGAACAATATTATTCTTGGTAAGGAGCAACAAGTACGTTTAGCACTAACGTGTATTCTTGCGAGTGGACATTTGCTGCTAGAAGACCTACCTGGAATGGGGAAAACGACCTTAGCGCATGCTTTGTCTAAGGTTCTTGGACTTGATTACAAGCGTATACAATTCACCAGTGATTTACTTCCCGCTGATTTAATTGGAGCATCGGTGTTTGATGCTACTGCCTCTACCTTTAGTTTTCACCGAGGGCCTATTTTCAGCTCGATATTTTTGGCTGACGAATTAAATCGCGCTACACCAAAAGCGCAAAGTGCGTTATTAGAAGCTATGGAAGAGGGTCAGGTGAGCGTTGATGGTGAAACGCATGTTCTTCCTCAGCCTTTTTTTGTTATAGCGACTCAGAACCCGCAAAGCCAATCGGGTACGTTTCCTTTACCAGAATCGCAGTTAGACCGCTTTATGTTTCGTTTATCACTAGGGTATCCTGATCCCAGTGTTGAAAGAGCGTTACTGAAAGGCGGACAAGGTCGATCCGCGTTGAATAATGTTCAACAAATTCTTAATACTGAAAGCTTGCAACAAATTCAGCGCTTAATTCCACAGATTAAAGTATCTGATACCTTGTTGGACTATGTACAACGTTTGATTGCACAAACCCGCCAAGATGAGTTATGCCAGTTAGGTTTGTCACCTCGTGGTGCTATTGCGTTAGTTACCAGCGCACAATGCTGGGCGCTGCTTCAAGGAAGGTCACATGTTATGCCGGAGGATGTGCAAGCTGTCTTTGTTGCGGTTGCTGGTCATCGTATTGTGGGTAAAAAAGAAACACAAGGTGATCAACTTGCAAGGCATATTTTGCATTCGGTAGATGCTGTGGGTAATCGTGCCCCTGTTTAAAGTATTACAAAATGGATGGTTAGACTGGATGGAAGATCGTTTTCCCGAATCTAAGCATATCACCTTAAATATTAGACGTATTTTTGTGATACCAACCAAGGTGAGCCTAGGGTTATTAGTGACTCTTGGTGTGCTTTTTTTAATGGCGATTAATTTTCAAAACTCGCTTATCTATGCGTTAACCTTTTGGTTACTTGCATTAATTGTAATTTCTATCTTTTTTACTTATCGTAATCTTGCTGGTGTCACTCTTAGAGCGATTCATTCTAACGCCTGTTTTGCTGGTGAAAAAGCAGTCTTTGAGATTGAGCTTAGTTGTCCAGATAATCAAAAAAAATCGGCCATTTTCGTAGGCTGGAAAGATCAAGATGTCGCACAAGCTACTTTACAAAATCATCAGACGATGAGAATAAAGCTCTCCCATAGTACTCATAAAAGGGGGCTGCTTAAGCCTGATAAAATCAATCTTTTTACCACCTACCCTGTAGGTTTAGTGATCGCATGGTCTTATGCCAGGCTTGATATGGAAAGTGTTGTTTACCCCAAACCTATATTGCAAGACACATCTCCAAATCAGCAAGGTAAAAGCGATGATGCAGACGCTGGGAATGAAATCGCCCGAGGCTCTACCGATTTTTCAGGAATACGAGAATACCAAGCAGGTGATTCGCCCAAGCATATTCACTGGGGCGCATATGCAAAAACAGGTCAAGCTTATACTAAAACATTTGTTGATTATGCCAACCAAGAGCGCTGGTTAGACTGGGACTCCGTTGAGATAGCGGGGGTTGAAGCAAAGCTCTCGCATCTTAGCGCCAAGGTATTACAGTATCATCAAGAGCAACAAGTTTTTGGATTAAAGATTCCAGGAAAAATCATTCAACCTGCTGCAGGTGAGGCGCATAAAACCATTTGTTTAACTGCTTTAGCGTTATACGGTCGGCCATAACAGTTATGTTTAATAAAGGTTTTACCACAAATTTTAATATTACCTATTCAGCAATGATGTGGTTGTTAGTGGCACAACTAGTGGTTATGGCGCCGTTATTGTTTTATCTGCCGATTTGGATTTTTCCAGTATTACTGTTTTCAGCGGGTTGGCGAATGCGTGTTATGCAAGGTCACCAAGAGCAGCCCCAAAAAATACTTAAAACGATTATTGCAGGAGTGGGGATAGCCGGTTTATTTTTTAGCGGTATGCCAATGGTTTCACTGGATATGATGGCCTCGCTACTTATGCTGGGTTTTGCCTATAAAGCGCTAGAAGTTGTTGAGAAGCGCGATGCGCTTGTCGTTATTCTTACCGGTTTTCTATTAATCGGGGTACTGTTTATTTATTCTCAATCTATGCTGGTCGCATTATATGGCGCATTTGCATTAATGATCCTAACGGGGGCTTTAATTGCGCTTCAGCACGATGGCGCTATTCAAATCGATAATAGTCACAAGAGTACACGAGCATTATTAAATAGAATTATTCCCAACCTTAAGTTATCAACATTAATGCTGTTACTCTGTTTACCATTGATGTTGATGTTCTTTATTGTTGTGCCACGCTTCGCACCACTTTGGAGCGTAGCACTATCAGGCGGTGGACATGCTAAAACGGGTATTTCAGACAGTATGACACCTGGTGATATTGCAAACTTGAGTCAATCTGATGGGCTAGCGTTTACGGTTAAATTTATGGGTGAAAGACCACAACAAAACGAACTTTATTGGCGTGGAATAGTGATGCAGCATTTTGATGGAAAAACCTGGACTCAGTCTAGTGAATCATTTGAACCAGAAACAATAAAAAGAAAGCTACGTACCGATGTGCAAGCAATAAGGAATCGTCTAGTTAAAAAAGGTTATGGCAGAGAGTATGAGATTATTTATGAAAAAACTGCTCAACCCTGGTTGTTTGCATTAACTCCAGTGGTGAATATTAAAGGTGATGCACTTTATGGTAGTGATTATACTCTGATGGCAAGAGCAGATCTTCTAGAACCTAAGATGCTCAGCCTTACTAGCTACCCCGATGCAATACGGGATGAATACCTTGACGAAAAGACACGTCAACGTTCCTTACAACTTCCGAAAGGGGGGAACCCACAAACACGCAATTTAGTAAAACGGTTATTATTACAATCTTCAACAAAAATGGACTACATCACTAGGGTGATGAGCCGTTTCAAACAGCAGAATTATTACTATACACTACGCCCTGGGCTGCTTGGGGATTTCAATACCATTGATGAATTTTTAATTAATAACAAAAAAGGTTTTTGTGCTCACTATGCAGGTAGTTTTGTTTTTATGATGCGTGAGGCGGGTATTCCTGCGCGCGTCGTTACTGGGTATCAAGGTGGAAAGTGGAACGAACAAGGTCAGTTTTTGTCCGTACACCAATACGACGCACATGCCTGGACAGAAGTTTGGCTTAAAGGGAAGGGATGGGTAAGGTTTGATCCTACTGCGATGGTTGCTCCAAGCCGTATTGAGAAAAATCTTGAGCTTGCTGTTGGTCCAGAGGGCGGCTTCTTAGAAAATAAAATCTTCTCAATGAAGAAATATTCATGGCTTAATAAATTGCAAAGTAAAATGGATTCGGCGCAATATGCATGGCGACGTTTTGTTCTTGGCTATGACAGAAACAGTCAATCAGCCTTCTTAAAACGTGTTTTTGGAGAGTTGAGCTTACAAAAAATTGCTATGATTGTTAGTGGCTTTTTTATTGGGATTATCATGCTATGGTCATTACTACTTGGGCTGGGACGAAAGCCCCAAAGAGAAGCTGAGGAGCATCAACTTTACCGAAAATTTTGTCAACACCTTGAAAAGTATGGTGTTAACAAGAAGCTTTCACAAAGCCCAACAGAGTTTAGTCAATATGCCGCTTCTCAGTTGCCAAGTTTGGCTAAAGACATCGAAGTCTTTACACAATATTATTCACAGCTGTGTTACAACCCTAGTCCCGCTGAGACTACCTCTGAAAAGAATAGTATTACAGTCTTAAGGGATTTATTAAATAAAATAAAGAAAGGTAAGTTTTCTGAGTCAAGTGGGTCATTTTAAACCACTGTTTCTCTTTTTTTGGAAAATATAGAGGTGCTGCTAGGCCACGGGGAGAAGATATGCGCAGCTGAAGTGTATCAACCGCAACCCACCAGCACCAACATAACAAGGCAAAGCCTTGTTACAATTAATCAGACTGGTTAGACTTAAAAAAGTTTCACAAAGTATTGTTTTTTATTTTAAAGAGATTTTAGAGGAAGACAGCTAAAGTGTTATTTTACTGTTAGCTATTTTTATTACTTCCTGTAATCTACAGACTAAAGTCGCATTAACATAGGGTTAACCAATGAATCACATCACGCAAAGAGATGCATGGCAAGGGCACGCTAACTGTAGTTTGTGTGCCATTCGTAATTCGGTATTGTTTGCGGGCTTGAGTGAAGCTGATTTTGAAGTACTACATAAACCTATTGACCAGTTTGAGTTAAAGGCGGGTTCAGTTATTTATAGCGCGGGTGAGTCAGCAGAATATATGTACACGATCCGCAGTGGCTTAGTGAAATTAGTGCAGTATCTTCCTGATGGTACGCAGCGTATCGTAAGGCTCTTGCGCACAGCGGATGTAGTTGGGCTTGAGGCTACCTTAGACCCCACGTATAAGCACGATGCTATCGTTTTGCAAAATGCGGAAGTTTGCCGCTATCCAGACAGTGCCGCAGAAGCATTGAGCCATACCAACCCAGAGCTGCATTTAGAGTTGATGAAACGCTGGCAAAGCGCTTTAGATGAAGCCGACGCTTGGGTAACTGAATTCTCGACAGGCACCTCAAAACAACGCGTAGCGCGATTATTGATTATGTTATCAAAAGGCAAAGTAGGAAACTCTTTTGCTTTGTTTAGCCGAGAAGATATGGGCGCAATGTTAGGAATTACAACTGAAACTGCGAGTCGTATGATTGCTGAATTTAAACGTCAACATTTCATTGTGAAGGTAACATCAAGTGAATATCAGTGTGATATTTCTAGGTTGGAAGAAATTGCTTATAACTGAAATTATATTTTACAAAATAAAAAGCCTCTCGTATGAGAGGCTTTTTGGTTTATTACTTTTTACTATCGAGTTCACCATCTGCTGTGCAGATTCTGAGTCGCACAACGTCGGCAAAAAGACGCCGACATAATTTAGTGAGCTATCCATTCAGTTTTTTGAATGGACTACTCAATTATTAAGCGCTAGCTGTCGAGTTATCCATTTGAAAAAAACCAAATGGTAAGCTCGCTAAATTACCGATTACGGACAAAGCGGCGAATTTCAGCAACATGACGACGGCTAACTTCTAGCTGGTCTTCGATGTTGTCAATCTTCACTTTTACACGACCAATGTTTGTCTTTGCTAAACCAGAAATACGGCTTTTAGCGACTAAGGCATTGCGGTGAATACGAATAAACTTGTCTGATAGGTCAGTTTCAAGTGACTTGAGTGATTCTTCAATAATTACTTCACCTTTCTTGTGACGTACTGTCACGTACTTTTGATCTGCTTGGAAGTAGAAAACATCTTCAATTGGGATGAGCTCTAAGTTGCCACGCATACGTGCACAAATGTGCTTACGACCAGCGCCTGATTCTTCAGCTGCATCAACGCCAGTACGCTGTGCGCGGTTAAGTGAACGTGCTTGTTGTAGACTTTTTAATAGTTGTTCTTGTCTAATTGGTTTCATAAGGTACCCTGTTGCTTTGGTTGAAAAGGCTTCAAGCGCATACTCCCCGTATGCAGTTGTGAAGATTACGGCTGGTGGATTTGGCATGCCGGCAAGATGTTTAGCTACTTCTAAGCCATCCATTACTGGCATAGATATATCAAGTAGTATCAAGTCTGGCTGATGGCGTTCTACCATCATTAATGCTTCGGCCCCGTTTTCGGCTTCTGCACAAATTGTGTAATCGTCGTGGTCTTTCAATAGACTGTGGATGCGTTGACGAGCTAATTCTTCATCATCGACGACTAGGATATTCATTGTCATTATTATTTACTCCTTAGGAATGGAAAATGAGACGCGGTATTGGTGCTCAGATTTTGTTATTTTTAAATTAGCTTGATCACCGTAAGCAAGCCTCAGTCGGTTTTTTAAATTCTCTTGTGCAATGTGATTACCTTTGGAATGTTTTGTTGTGTTATCAGGTGGAACAGGGTTGGTTACAACCACATCAAGACGTTGCCCGGCATCGTATAAACTTATGCCTAGCGTGCCGCCATCCTTACAAGGTTGGATACCGTGATAGATGGCATTTTCAACGAGTGGTTGTAATAAAAGTGGTGGGATTTCCATATTGAATGGCAGGGTTTTCTTATCCATATCCCATACAATGTTTAAACGACGTTTACCTAAACGTAACGCTTCCATTCGCAAATAACGCAACGTCACATCAAGCTCTTCGCCTAATGAAATACGGTTACGGGTGTCTAAGGTGGTTCTAAAAATATCAGCTAAATCAAGTAGCGCATCTTCAGCTTTGTTTTGGTCTACGTGAATTAATTGCGCAATGGTATTTAAACTATTGAATAAAAAATGTGGGCGCATTCGTGACTGTAGCGCATCGTATTGTGCACCTGTATCGGCATTTGTTAATTCTGTTTTTTGATTTAAAAGATGAAAATAATGTAAAACCATCAAGGTTAACGCTAAAGCGATAAATGTATTTCGCAGAATAAAGGGGCTGTTCCAGTATTGAAGTCCGCCTACATTTTGGTAGCTTTCAGCCATCGTTGATACTACAGATGCGCCAATAGTAAAAAGCACCACAAGCCCGCTAACTGCAGCAGCGGTTTGGGTTACACTAAGTTTGTTTAACTTTTTTGAGAGCAAACAAATGGCCAACACAGAGCTTAAAGCAATCCACTGAACGAATAGAGAGGTCAAGCCAATATTGAGAAAAGCCGCTAGATAAGTTTCTGATGCACTCGTGAGTGCAAGTACCACCGCTAAAACCTGCGCACCCAACATCACACGCAAGATTGCCTGTGGTGTGCATAGCTCAGGTAAAAAATTACCCGAAGTACTGGATTGTGAAACAGCAGTGGTCATATTATTTTAATTTTTATTTATTCAACCGGCGCCAATATTGCTTATAATGCCGAATACAACGCATGTGTATTGCGACGCTAATAAGCAACTAATGAAGCGAGTCTTATTTTTATTATTTATATTGTAACCGTTTGACTATTTTGTCAGCAAAGCTACAACGCTTATCGCATTATAGATACCTTTTACTTTCTGGAAACTGAACAAGCATGTCTACCATTGAAAAAAACTCAAATGAAGCCGATAAACTGTGGGGCGGTCGCTTTACCGAATCAACCGATGCTTTTGTTGAAGCCTTTACCGCGTCTATTACTTTTGATAAGCGCTTGTACAAACATGATATCGCGGGCTCTAAGGCGCACGCTAAAATGTTGCAGAAGGTTGGCATTCTTACGCCACAAGAAGTTGATGACATTCATACAGGCTTAGATGAAATTATTGAAGATATAGAAGCCGGTAACTTTGAATGGTCAATTCAGCTTGAAGATATTCATATGAATATCGAAGCGCGTTTAACTGATAAAATAGGCATTACCGGGAAAAAGCTACACACGGGTCGTTCTCGCAATGATCAAGTCGCAACTGATATTCGTTTGTGGCTACGAGAGCAAATTGATTTAATCTCAGCAGAACTTAAACGCTTACAATCAGGCTTGGTGGAAGTAGCAGAAAGAGAAGCGGAGACAATATTACCGGGCTTTACACATTTACAAGTCGCCCAGCCAATCACCTTTGGGCATCATATGATGGCGTGGTATGAAATGTTGGTACGTGATTTTGAGCGCCTGCAAGATTGCCGCAAACGCGTTAATATTTTGCCATTAGGTGCTGCTGCGCTGGCGGGAACAACCTACCCGATTGACCGCGATTACACCGCTGAACTATTAGGCTTTGATTGTGCCTCAAACAATTCTTTAGATAGTGTCAGTGATCGAGACTTTGCGATTGAATTTATTTCTGCAGCTTCATTAATTATGATGCACCTGTCACGTTTCTCTGAAGAGTTAGTCTTGTGGACATCGGCACAATTTAACTTTATTAATTTACCCGATCGTTTTTGCACCGGCTCATCCATCATGCCGCAAAAGAAAAATCCCGACGTACCAGAGCTTGTGCGTGGTAAAACAGGACGGGTTTACGGCAACTTAATCTCGCTATTAACCATTATGAAAAGCCAGCCCTTAGCCTACAATAAAGATAATCAAGAAGATAAAGAACCATTGTTTGATACGGTAGATACTTTACTTGGTAGCCTACGCGCTTTTGC
This sequence comes from Thiotrichaceae bacterium, assembly GCA_026989145.1. Lineage (GTDB taxonomy): Bacteria > Pseudomonadota > Gammaproteobacteria > Thiotrichales > Thiotrichaceae > Cocleimonas. The sequence continues at coordinate 39,836 of JALSJU010000123.1, read as the reverse complement.
GGATATGATGCCACATGTCACAACAAATGAAGAAAGCATGCGCCAAGCAGCAATGCAGGGATTTTCAACTGCTACTGACCTCGCTGATTACTTAGTAGGTAAAGATATGCCCTTTAGAGACGCGCACGAAGTGGTTGGTAACGCGGTTGCATATGGGGTAGAAACAGGCAAAGATTTAAGTGAAATGACTTTAGAAGAGTTACAAAAATTCTCTGATGTGATTGGCAAAGAAGTCTTTGAAGTATTGACTTTAGAAGGCTCTGTTAGTGCACGCAATCATCTCGGTGGAACTGCGCCTGCACAGGTTTTAGCTCGCGTAGCTGAAGCTAAAAGTTAAGTCTGTAATTTAAGGAAGGCTTATATCTAAAAAGATAGACCGTTAATCATTTATAAAAAAGAAGCCTGTTAAGTTTAGTCTTATGATTATTTCTTCATGTTAATGCTAATAATCACTGAAGGTTAAACAATGCAATTTTTAATGACTAAACAAATAAGATCAGCTGCCCTTTTGTTTTTTACTACACTTGGACTTACTGCATGTGGTGGAGAAGGTACTGCTCCAACTACTTCAGATAATGATCGCCCGACTTTTAGTTGGTCTTTGGTCGGCGTATCTAATAACTACACTCCTTCAGGCGATATTACGGATACAAGGCCTACATTCACTTGGGCAGCGGTAAATGGCGCTAATAGTTATCAATTAGGGCATGAGGATGTAAATGGATCGTTGCGGTGGCATGATTATGTGCTCAGTGCCAACCAGTTAAATTGCACCGCTATTACTTGTTCTTATAAGCCAGCAGACATATCATTTACTGTTGGTGATCAAAAAGCATGGTGGGTTAGAGCTAAAGTAGCTGGAGCATGGCGCGCATGGTCAAGCTCACATGTGTTTAAAGTTGTCAGTAGTACACCAACACCTACATTAGGTGCAGAACCAATTAGCCCTAAAGGGGAAATTGATACAAGATTTCCAACGCTTAAATGGACATCTGATAGTAATGCAACGTTATATCAAATTGGTTATGAATATCAAAACGGTACTCAGTGGAGCACAGAATCAGTTAGCCCTAGCCAAGCCTTCTGTCAATCATCTAGTTGTTTTTTTAGACCTCCTCGAGCTCATTTCAACGTAGGGGATAAATTAACATGGTGGGTACGCTCGCTAGTTAATAATAGATGGGGGATGTGGAGTGCAGGAGCAAATTTTTCAATAAAAACGTCGACACCACCACCTCAAGCTAGCAAAGCTTTTAAAATAAAAGTTGATACTCGAAAGACTCACCTAAGTGTTACGCCTAACAACCAGTTTTTACTTACTACCAAAGGTTCTGGCTATAACTATAAGATTGATTGTAATAGTGATGGTGTTTATGGAATTCTTGATGGGATCGCGATTACAAGTAATTATCTTTGCCGCTACCCAGCACCAGGTGTATATACGATAAGTATCGTGGGTAATTTTCCTCAAATATATTTTGATGCTCCTGCTTCGGGTATTCCAAACTATAAAACTGACGCGCGTAAAATCACTGAGATTGTACAGTGGGGTGATCAGAAGTGGCGCTCAATGGAAAATGCATTTGCAGGTGCAGAAAACATGGTTATAACGGCCTCAGACAAACCTGATTTAAGTCGAGTTAAAAATATGTATCGTATGTTCTGGCTTGCCAGTAAATTGGATCAATATATTGGTGATTGGGATGTAAGTGGTGTGACAAATATGAGTGATATGTTTGGTTTGGCGAGAGTTTTCAATCAAGATATTACTGGCTGGGATGTAAGTAATGTTACTGATATGGCGTATATGTTTGATGAAGCCGAGTTGTTTAATCAAGATATTAGTGTTTGGAATATGAGTCAAGTGACAAATACTTCAGAAATGTTCTGGGGTGCAAAAGCATTTAATCAAAGAATAGGTGTTTGGGATTTAGCTAAAGTCGAAAATATGTACAATATGTTTTACAAGGCCGAAAGCTTTAATCAGGATATTAGTAGTTGGAATGTGACCAGCGTAAAACCCTCAGTTACTCGCTACTATGGTATGGAGGGAATGTTTGACGGGGCTAATTTATCTACAAGCAACTACGATAAATTATTGATAGCGTGGAGTCAGCAAAGTGTGCAAAGAAATATTATTTTGAGTGCCCCAAAGGTTAAATACAGCGTTGTAGCTCGTGCTGCTAGAGCTAAATTAGTTAATACATACGGTTGGACTATCAGGGATGCTGGGCAAAAATAGTCTATAAAGGAAAGCCTGATTAAGTCCCATAAAATTCTGTAAGTCTTTAGGGCAGTATATCCTAGGCGTATTTTGAAATGAATGCTTATTGCCTTCATGAGAAATACAACAACTGAGATGTTGCCCTAGAGCCTTACCCTTTGGCTTTGCCAGATTTATGGGACTTAATCAGGCTTTCCTAAAGAGACCTTGCATGGTTCAATAACTTGTAATCAATTCGTGTGAAAGGTCTTTTAAAAAGTAAAAGCTACTTGTGTAAGTCGCAATATCAGGTAAAGGACAAACATCATTCCCATTCTAATCCACCTCTGGTAAAGTAGCGTGCTATTAATGGACTGCAGTTTTAGAGCGATATATTAGCCAAGCTGCTAGAAAAGGGGATGATTCAAAATGCCAATTAAGTTAGGTATTCCACGTGAGACTGCCAAAGGTGAACGCCGTGTAGCGATAGATGCTGCGGTAATTGCTCGTTTGACAAAGCTTGGGATTGAAATATTTGTTGAGCAAGGCGCAGGCAAATCAGCATTGATTTCAGATGCGCAATTTGAAGGTGCAACAATAGTCGCAAATGCACAGGAACTTGCAGAGAAATCTGATGTAATTTGGCGCGTGCAAGCACCAACAGCTGATGAAATTTCGATGATGCGTGATGGTAGTGTGCTAATAGGTACACTCATGGCACATAATAATATTGCCATGCTCAAAGCTTTAGAAGATAAGAAAATAACAAGCTTTGCGATGGAACTTATACCGCGTATCTCGCGTGCTCAATCAATGGATGTACTCTCATCACAAGCGGCGATAGCTGGTTATAAAGCAGCGGTCATGGGTGCTGATATTGCGCCCCGTTTCTTCCCCATGTTAACCACTGCCGCAGGCACGATTCGTCCATCTAAAGTGATTGTTATTGGTGTAGGTGTTGCAGGCTTACAGGCTATTGCAACGGCAAAGCGCTTAGGTGCTGTGGTTGAAGCTTATGATGTTCGACCAGAAACAGCTGAGCAAATCGAGTCATTAGGGGCTAAGGCAATTACGCTTTCAATATCAGCAACTGGAGAAGGCGGATACGCGCGTGAACTGACTAGCGATGAGCGAGATCAACAGCAAAAAGAGCTGGCAAAATACATTTCTAGTGCCGATGTATTAATCACCACGGCGGCTGTACCGGGGAAGTCCTCACCAAAAATTATACCTGTAGAAACGGTTGAAGGCATGAAAGAAGGCGCGGTTATTATTGACCTTGCAGCTGAAGGCGGAGGGAACTGCGTTTTGACTGAGCCAGGTAAAACCATTACACATGGCGATGTGATTATCCATGCTCCGCTAGATGTCGCTTCACAAGTTCCTGTACATGCCAGTGAAATGTACGCCAAAAATTTATACAACTTCATGCAGTTATTAATTGATGATAAAGGTGACTATGTTCCAGACTATGAAGACGAAATTGTCATAGGTGCGTTACTAACAAAAGATGGCGAAGTCATGCACGAAGGTACGCTGGAGTTACTCAATAAGACACTTAACAAATCTCTTAACAAAGAAACGGAGGAAAAGTAATGGAAGGCTTTGTAGCGTTATATATTTTCATGCTGGCAGCCGTTGTAGGCTATGAGCTTATTACCAAAGTACCGGTGATTTTACATACTCCGCTTATGTCTGGTTCTAATTTTATTCACGGTATTGTATTAGTCGGCGCTATGGTTGTAATGGGGCATGCTGAAGGGGCCGCTGAAACAACCATCGGCTTTATTGCCGTTTTACTTGCCGCAGGTAACGCAGTAGGTGGTTACGTGGTAACTGAGCGTATGTTAGAAATGTTTAAACCCAGCGATAAGTTAAAAGAAAGTAAAAATAAAGGAGGTCACTAATCATGGATTTGATTATTCAAATTATCTACTTTATTGGTGCCTTGTTATTTATTCTTGGCTTAAAAATGATGGGCTCTCCAATTACTGCTCGAAAAGGTATCGTGTGGGCAGGTTTTGGTATGCTTTTGGCTACCCTTATTACCTATTTTCACAGCGAAATCACGCATAATTATATTTGGATGACTGTAGCAATTGCTCTTGGTGGTATTGTTGCTTACATTAGCGGCAAAAAAGTTGCTATGACTGACATGCCACAAATGATTGCTCTTTATAATGGCATGGGTGGTGGCGCAGCAGCAGCAATAGCAGCAGTAGTCTTGCTTAAAATGGAATTTACCAACGGTATTGTGCAGACTTTAGCCGTGTTAGGTGCGGTGATCGGTACCGTAGCTTTTTCTGGCTCTTTAATCGCTTTTGCAAAACTACAAGGTTTAATGAAAGGCGTAATACGTTTTCCTATGCAGCAGTGGGTTAATGCCTTGGTTTTTGTTATTACCTTGACCTTAGGTTTAGCAATTATCTTAAGTGGTAATAATTACGCTATTGGCACCTTGGTAGCCTTCTTTGTTTTTGCATTAGCGTTTGGTGTAATGATGACGATACCCATTGGTGGCGCAGATATGCCTGTGGTTATATCACTGTACAATGCACTAACAGGCTTAGCAGTTGGTTTTGAAGGTTATGTGCTTGGTAACCCTGCAATGATGATAGCAGGTGTTGTGGTAGGTTCTGCAGGTACTTTGTTAACCCAGTTAATGGCAAAAGCAATGAATCGCCCCATCTCAAATGTGCTGTTTAGTAACTTTGGTGAGGGCGGTGATGGTGAGGCTCAAGCAGTTTCTGGTAGCATGAAAGAAATTGATTCAACGGATGTTGCGGTGATGATGGCGTTTGCTGAAAAAGTAGTTATTATCCCCGGCTACGGCATGGCAGTAGCGCAGGCACAGCATAAAGTATGGGAAATGACAAAGCAGCTACAGGAGCGTGGTGTTACGGTTAAATTTGCGATTCATCCTGTCGCTGGTCGTATGCCTGGGCATATGAATGTATTGCTAGCAGAAGCTGGCGTTCCCTACGATATTATTTATGATCTTGATGAAATTAATGAAGAATTCCCGACGACAGATGTAGTGCTAGTTATTGGCGCTAATGATGTAGTGAACCCTGCGGCTCGCACAGATCCTGCTAGCCCAATTTATGGAATGCCTATTCTAAATGCTGACTATGCGAAGAATGTAATCGTGGTTAAACGCGGTAAAGGTACAGGTTTCTCAGGTATCGAGAATCACCTCTTCTTTGCGGATAATACGCGTATGCTATATGGCGACGGTCAGGATGTTGCAAATGATCTTGTAACCAGCTTAAAGGAGCTTTAATAACTTTTTGTCTATAAAGATAATAGATTAAACCAGGTTCATTATTTTTCAGTAATTTTTTATAAAATAATGCTTGATTTTTTAGAAACGCCTCTACAATGAGGCGTTTTTTATTTATGTTATACACAAGCCTTGTGGGAAACTGTGGTTTACTTACCTTACTTTGTGATAAAGAAAATAAAAGTCATCTAACTTATTGATTTACAATAGTTATATGTGTCTTTCTGAAAGAAATGGTTTGTGCAAATATTATCCATAAAGACAATTACTTAGCTGACTTATAAGGCTTTAATCCACAGACTTATCCACAGGCTATTGTGATTAAAGTTATTAATTGTAAGGTTGTGTGGAACCGCACCTAAATTTTTCTTGTTATACTTATTTAGTGGAAGAATCTAATCGTAATCAGTTAACCCAAAGCAATAAAAATAATATTGCTCGCGTAGCTATTCAGCGCCCGCTTTATAAGTTGCTTGATTATAGTTGTGATAGCCTGAGCGATGAAAATGGTGAACAAGGTCGGCATCCTCAAATTGGTTGTCGGGTACGCGTTCCTTTAGGTAACTCTATTATTACAGCGATTGTTGTAGAGACACAGGTTGAAAGTGAGTTTGAAAAATTAAAAAGCATTATTGAAGTTCTGGATGAAAAACCACTACTTGATGCGTCCATGATGGCGCTACTCAACTGGGCAAGCCGCTATTATTGTTATCCTATTGGTGAAGTATTATTTCATGCTCTACCTATTGCTTTGCGAAAAGGAAAGGTGCTACCTAAGGCATTAATGTGGAAGGCGAGTGAGCAAGGTCAACTATACGATGAAAATAATTTAAAACGGGCGCCTAAACAGTTAGCATTTTTACAGCGATTAAAACAAAGCGAATGTACGGAAAGTCAGCTTCGTGATGACTTCTCAACAAATTGGCGGAACACCTTACGTGAATTAAAGAAAAAAAGTTTGGTAGAAAGCCGAGAAGTTGATACAGCCATAAGCGAACAAGCTGTATTAACCGCAATTCCTGAGAAAGGTAATATCACCTTAAGTGATGAACAACAAAGCGCAATACAAAGTATTGCTGACTCCTTTCAAGAAGGGTCAATTAAACCCATCTTATTACATGGAATCACAGGTAGCGGTAAAACCGAAGTCTACTTACGAGCGATTACGCCGACTTTAGAATCTGGCAGACAAGTTTTAGTACTCGTGCCAGAAATAGGCCTAACGCCTCAGCTGCTATTTCGTTTTAAAGAACATTTTCCTAACCTAACCATCAATGCGGTGCATTCTGGATTAGCAGATGGTGAGCGAGTCAGTATTTGGCAAGGCGCACGTAGTGGTGAGATTAATATAATCATTGGCACCCGCTCGGCAGTCTTTACTCCGATGAAAAATCTTGGTGTTATTTTGATTGATGAGGAACACGACGCATCATTTAAACAGCAGGAGGGCTTTTTATACCAAGGTCGTGATATGGCTGTAAAACGGGCATATAACCAAGGTATTCCAATACTATTGGGGAGCGCAACACCTTCGATAGAATCATTAGAAAATGTAAACCAAGAGCGCTATCAATACTTACGTCTAAAAAGTCGCCCAGGTAAAAGTAAACCGCCAGAGATGGCTTTATTAGATACGCGTACATTAGATTTAGAAGCGGGCATTAGCCAGCTACTCATGAGCGAAGTTCGCCAACATATAGAACAAAATAACCAAGTGATGCTTTTTTTAAACAGACGTGGTTTTGCGCCCATTATCATGTGCCCGTCTTGTGGTTGGCATGCAAGTTGCCAACACTGTGATAGCGGTATGACTTACCATGCTCAAGCCTCAAAAGTTATTTGCCATCACTGCGGGCTTGAACAAAAAATAACACCAAAATGCCCCGATTGCGGTAGCCCTAAGCTCACCACACAGGGGCAAGGAACTGAGCGTATAGAGCAAGTACTTAATACTCATTTTCCAAAGACGACGGTTATTCGCATTGATCGTGACAGCACATCAAGTAAAGGTTCTTTAGAAAAAAAGTTAAAACAAGTTCATGCGGGTGACCCTGTTATTCTCATAGGGACACAAATGCTAACGAAAGGGCATGATTTTCCGAATCTAACCTTAGTAGGTATTTTAGATGTAGATCAAGCCTTGTTTAGTCTGGACTATCGCGCGCAAGAACGACTCGCCCAACAAGTGGTACAAGTTGCAGGCAGAGCGGGACGTGGAGATAAAAAAGGGCGGGTGGTATTGCAAACATCACAGCCTGAACATCCACTATTATTAAGCCTGCTTTCTAAAGGCTATAAACCAACAGCCAAACAAATTTTGAACGAAAGAGGCGTATGGGACTACCCACCAGTAGGCGCCTTAGCAATGGTAAAAGCCAATGCAGAAAACAGTGATGCGGCAATGAGATTTTTATTAAAGCTGAATATTCAATTATCGGCTTACATTGAGACTAATAGCGAACTTTTTGCAAGCGTTAGTACCATGGGGCCGATGCCGTCACCGATTGCAAAGAGAGCCAAACGTTTTCGATTTCAGTATTTAATTACGGCTAAAAACAGATTGGAGTTGCACAGATTACTGAATCAAGCTCAGGCAGAATTAAGTAGTTTTAGGAGAACAGGTGGTGTGCGTTGGGCTATTGACGTTGACCCCTCCGACTTCCTATAAGTATTAAAAATATGCAGATTAAAATAATTTCTTATTAAATGTAATAGATGAGAAGTTACTTGTAAGTTACGGTAAATAATGGCAATATCCTTAACCCGCGATGAACGGTTGCATGGTTAATTTGTTTGGGGAAACAGACTAACTATGTAGAAGAAAGAGTGAAATTCTTCAAAATAAGTTTAAAAACAAGATCTTTGCAAGAATTTAACGTAGGCAAAGATAAATAAACAAACAAATTGAGTGGCTGATAATGAAAGATTATAAAAAAGTAGAGTCTTTAGATACGGGACTTGTTGGGGGTAGCGGCATCATCTGGATGTTTTCTGGGATTGTTTTAGGTTTAATGGTTGGAATAGGTATGTACTTCCTTTCTAACAACAATACAACCTTACTATCTACAACCGATTTAGTGCAAAATAAAATTGCAAAAGTGCAAGAGGCTTCCTCTAATCAAAAGCCTTCTACTGGAAAGCCAATAAAGCAACAAATCGACCAAAATGAAATAACGAAAAAGAAGGCAGATAAGCCGGTTCCTTTTAGTTACTATGCTGTATTACCGAATTTAGACGTGCCTATAAATACAGCCAAGCCAATTGAAACACGAGTAGATGTAATTGCTGAAAATAAACAAAGTGTAGAAGTTGTAGCAACAAAAAATAACATTGAAGATGCAACACAACGAAAGTCACAAAGAAAACGTGGCGACTACCTACTTCAAGTGGCATCTTTTAAACGTAAAAGCATGGCAAACCTTACCCGCGGTCGTTTAGCAAAAAAAGGGGTAAAAGCTTATATCAAAAAGAGAAAAGTTAAAGGCCGTATGTGGTATCGTGTGGTAGCAGGACCTGTTGACCAAGGAAATATTGATACTTGGAAAAATGCGGCAGAAAAATTAGGGCATCACCCTATGGTTATTTCAGTTCGATAAAACACTACTGTCGAGTCTTAAAATTTAAAGGGTGCTTTTGCAAGAAAAAATGGAGCCAGGACTAGTAGAAAAAGAGGATAACAATGTTGCTCCGAGCTTAATGCAAGGGCAAATAGCATATCTTTATAAAAATAAAGCATTTGGAATCTGGAATAATTTTGTTCTAGCAAGTATTTTTTTAGCTGTTTTTTGGAATCACCTTCCTAGTCAAAAAATGTCTTTACTTATTTGGTATGGACTTATCCTTACTCTAAGTATTGTCCGTTTTTTGATGGGCAAAAACTTTAAAATTAATCGTCAGTATACACAGGATGAACTTTCCTATTGGGCGAATCGGCATGTGTTTTTTACTACTCTTCTAAGTACAATATGGGGTATCGCGGGGATTATGTTCTTCCCGCAGGATTTAATTCACCAAGTACTACTAGCCTTTATTCTCTCTAGCGTGCTACTAGCTGCTATTCCCACCTTAGCTGCGTCGCGTCTGGCATTTTATTTTCAAATTATTGTAATTTTATTGCCGACTATTAGCTTGCTTTTGCTAAGTGAAGAAGAAGGACATGGCTTAATGGCATTTGCCATAATTATTCTTGGCATAACATTAATACTGATTTCTACATATATTTACCACCTTCTATTTGAACTTCAAACCACACATATAGCATTGCAAGCCTTGGCGGATACTGATCAATTAACTGATATTGCAAACCGCCGTCATTTTGATCGTAAGTTTAAAGTTGAATGGCGTAGAGCAATGAGAGATCAAAACCCAATTTCGATGATGATGATAGATGTTGATTATTTCAAAAAGTATAACGATAGCTATGGACACCAAGAAGGTGATAAATGTTTGCAAGCAATAGCTAAGGCAATGGGCTCAATCACTAACCGTCCTGCTGATTTATCCGCACGTTATGGGGGAGAAGAATTTGCAATTTTATTGCCGGCAACTTCGCAAGAGAATGCAGCAATGCTTGCCGAAAGATTACGTAAAAAAATTGAGAACTTAAATATCCAGCATGAGCGTTCAAGCTTTGGCGTTGTTACAGTTAGTATTGGTGTTTCGTGCTGCGAGCCTGCGTGGGACTTTACAGGAAAAACACCTGATGAAGATCAAAAGGTTGTTTTCCCTGCTATGCTGTTAACCGCCGCAGATAATGCCTTATATGTGTCAAAAGAGCAGGGACGAAATCAAGTTTCTGAACAAGGTTGTGGTGACCAAAAACTTTCAGAAGCCTTACAAAAAAATGCCAACGCAGACCTTACAGCGGCTTAAATCAGTATTAAAAAATTGTCAGGGCTCGCAACGTTTCTACCTTAGTCGTAGCCTGCAACGATTATTAAAACAAGCAACGAAGTCCGGCGATAATTTTTCAGAAGATATTAAGCGCCTTGAAAATAAGTTTGCCCAATCTATTGAGAAGCGTCGCCAGCGTGTAGCTAACTTACCAACTCCTAGCTATCCTGACTTACCTGTTGCAGACCGGCGTGATGAAATAATAAAAACGATTAAAGAAAACCAAGTAACCATTATTTGTGGTGAAACAGGTTCCGGAAAAACGACCCAATTACCAAAAATGTGCCTAGAGCTTGGTCGAGGCGTGGATGGAATGATAGGGCATACGCAACCAAGGCGTATTGCAGCAAGGAGCGTTGCCGCAAGAATTGCTGAAGAGTTAAATAGCGAAATCGGTGCTATTATTGGTTACAAAGTTCGCTTTCACGATCAAACGAATGAACAAGGTTACGTTAAGTTAATGACTGATGGCATCTTGTTGGCAGAGATTCGCAATGATCGTTTTTTAAATCAATACGATACCTTAATAATTGATGAAGCGCATGAGCGTAGCTTGAACATTGATTTTCTCATCGGCTACTTGCGGTGGTTATTACCACGGCGTAAAGATTTAAAAGTTATTATTACCTCTGCAACTATCGACCCTGAACGTTTTGCCAGGCACTTTAACTTTAGCGGAAAAAAAGGCGATGATGCGCCAATTATTGAAGTTTCTGGTCGTACCTACCCTGTTGAAATTCGTTACCACTCATTAGTGCCTGAAAACTCGCCAAGTAATCAGAGTGACAAGCAATCAACAAATAAGACCGAACCAAAAGAAAAAGAAATGGTACAAGCCATTATAGATGCCACGGATGAGCTAATGCTGGAAGCGCCGGGTGGTATATTAATATTTTTGTCAGGTGAACGAGAAATTAGAGAAGCCAGTGAGGCATTGCGTAAACACCATAAGCCCAGTGTTGAAATATTGCCTTTATTTGCACGATTGTCAGCATCTGAGCAAAACAGGATTTTTAAAATATCGAATAAAGGTAGCGGTGGAGCACGGCGCATTGTGTTATCAACGAATGTGGCGGAAACTTCGTTAACCGTACCTGGTATTAAATTCGTGATAGATACCGGCATGGCACGTATATCACGCTACTCATGGCGTTCACGAGTGCAACGCTTACCGATTGAAAAAATATCACAGGCTTCAGCCAACCAGCGTTCTGGACGTTGCGGTCGAACCAGTGATGGTATCGCGATTCGGTTGTATGCAGAAGATGATTACCTTGCACGCCCAGAATTTACATTACCCGAGATTCAACGGACTAATTTAGCCTCAGTTATTTTGCAACTGGCTTCCTTAAATTTGGGAGATGTCTATAAATTTCCGTATGTTGAAGCGCCTGATGCCGGCATGATTCGCGATGGTTATAAGTTATTGTTTGAGCTAGGTGCGGTTAATAGAGTGTCTGGGGAAAATATAAAAATCACCCCAGTAGGAAGGCAGTTAGCAAGTTTACCCATTGATCCTCGATTGGGTCGGATGTTGTTAGCCGCAAAAGATCTGGGTGTTATGGAAGAGATTTTAGTGATTGTTAGCGCGTTATCTGTTCAAGATGTGCGTGAGCGACCGTTAGATAAACAACAAGCCTCTGATCAAAAACACAGCCGTTTTAAAGATGACAAGTCCGATTTTATTAGTCTATTAAAAATTTGGGATTACTACCATGATAAAAATGGTGAGCTATCACAAGGACAACTGCGTAAGTTATGTAAACGTGAATTTTTATCTTTTATGCGTTTGCGCGAGTGGAATGAAACCTATCGTCAGTTAAGGATGAGCTTAAAAGAATCTGGCGCTTTGAAAAACAGGGATAAACAAAAACCTAAAAAAGTGACCAGGCAAGAGAAAAAACCAGCCCAATCAAATAGCCGAGAGGATGATAAATATGCTGCAAAATATGATGTCATCCATCAAAGCTTATTAACCGGCTTGCTGAGTAATATAGGGTTTCAAGAAGAAAACCAAGAATATTTGGGCGCAAATGGGCGTAAGTTTTTTATCTTTCCCGCATCAGGTTTACGCAAACGTTCGCCCAAGTGGTTGATGTCGGCGGAGATTGTAGAAACCTCCCGCTTGTTTGCTCGAACGGTTGCAACTATTCAACCAAAGTGGGTTGAGTATGCTGCCAGACACTTACTTAAATACCATTATAGCGAGCCGCGCTGGGAGAAGCGCGCCATGCAGGTGGCTGCGGATGAACGCACAACACTCTACGGAATTACCGTAAACCCCAAAAAGCGTATTAATTTTGGGCCGATTGATCCTGTCGTTTCACGACAATTATTTATACGCCATGCGTTGGTTTATGGCGAATATAACAGTAAAGCAGAATTTTTTAGTCATAACCGCCAGTTGATTGAAGAAGTCGAAGGGCTGGAAGCTAAATCACGCCGTCGTGATATTTTGGTCGATGAAGAAATATTATATGACTTTTACGACCAACACATTCCCGGTAATATTTACAGCGGCCCCGCTTTTGAAAAGTGGCGTAACAAATTTGAGCAAGAGAACCCGCAAGCGTTACTGCTAACACGCGAATATCTAATGCAACGGGATGATTCGCATGTGCAGGGTGAACAATATCCTGACCATCTAAAAGTGCTGGACATGATGTTGCCTTTAAGCTATCACTTTGAACCGGGTAGTGAAAATGATGGTGTGTCGATTCGAATTCCTGCAGCTGCAATCAATCAGTTAAATAATGAAGATTTTGATTATTTAGTACCGGGAATGCTTGAAGAGAAGGTTATTGAGTTTATTAAAAGCTTGCCAAAGCAAGTGCGTAAACAATTTGTGCCAGCCCCGGAATATGCGAAGGCTTGCTTAGAATCATTGCAAAGCGATGACGAGTTGAAAGGCCCAATAACTAATGCGATTGCAGAGTCTTTAAGGCGTATGACAGGCTTTAGAATTGATGAGGATCTTTTAAAAGCGCATCGGTTTAGTGAGCATATGTTGATGCGTTTTGAAATTATTGATGAGGCAGGAAAAACGCTTAAAACAGGGCGTGACTTAGAGCATTTAAAGAAAATTTTCGGTAATACATCAGCGGTTAGTTTGTCAAAATCGAGTCCACAGAAAAGCATTGAACGCAAGGGAATAACCGCGTGGGATTTTGAACCTTTGCCAGAAAGCACCATCGTAGATATTTCGGGGATGAAAATTAAAGCATGGCCAGCCTTGGTTGATAAAGGGGACTCGGTTGAGATTAAGCTATTTGATTCTGCAGACAAGGCGCAACAACAAAATGGCTTATTACGATTAGTTTTACTGAAATACGCCGATGAAGCAAAAGCTATGGCAAAACAAATCCCTGATTTAGAAAAAATGTGTTTGCATTATAACTCTACGGGAAAGTGCGATGAGCTTAAAAAAAGCATCATAGAAAATGTATTTCGCTTGAACTTTATGAGTGGAGCTTTACTTAAAAGGAGTAGGGGTGTTGGTTTAAGCAATATACAGTTTTGCAATGAGCTAGAAAAAAGTAAAAAGAGTTTAAGTGGGACTTTAAAAGAATTGTCTCAGCAGTTATTAGTTTTATTACCCTTGAATCACCAGATTAGAAAAAGATTGAAAGGCAATATAGATATAAGTTTATTGGAGGCATTAAATGATGTGCGTGAGCAGGTTGAATCATTAGTTTATGTCGGCTTTTTAAATGATTTAACGTTGGATGAGTTACGCCAATACCCACGTTATATGAAAGCAATTATAAAACGGCTTGATAAGCTAGCAGGTGATGCTCATAAAGATCGAGGCTTATACTTACAAGTGCAACCTTATTGGGATGATTATAAAAAGTTGCGTAACAAAGAAGGCAACTCCAAAAAAGTGAAGAAACTTAGGTGGATGCTGGAAGAGTTTAGAGTATCATTATTTGCACAAGATTTAGGTACTGCATGCCCTGTATCTGCAAAGCGTGTTGCGAAGATGTTTGTTTCGTAACTACTGTAAGCATCATGGTATTAATTAGCATGATGCTTTGCCGTTTGTATTAATGACTGCTGCTATTTATTAAAGTATTTTTGCAATACCGTCAGCAGCGCGTTTTACATCAAGAAAAATAAGCCCTAGACGTGCTTCAGGTTTTGTTAGCACCGTTACTACGGCATCAGTGCCAGCATAGGTCATTAGGATAAATCCTTTGTCGCCTTTGATGAGTACTTGCTCTAACTTACCCCTTTCTAATTCCACAGAGGTACGGTCACCAAGTGAAAGCATCGCTGCACTCATTGCACCAACACGGTCTTCATCCATGCCTGCTGGCAATAGAGAGTCCATCATTAGGCCGTCTGTTGATAGAACGGCCGAAGCTTCAATATCGGCACTTGATCCGTTAAGATCGCTTAATATTGAGTTAATCATTTCAGAACGCATTTAGGTTCCCCTTTTAATTAGTGTTTTTCTTGTTATTAAGTAACTTTTTGCTACTTTGATGATTATAAATGAGTCTCAGTTTATTGGTTAGAATAAGCCGATGAAAGGCTTGTTTATTCGCCATATCTTTTGATTAATACCCAGATTAAATGTTTAAACGACGGACTATTTAGTTGTGGTAAGCCCTCAATTACTAAGGTGAATTGATTGTCGCCCACATATAAAGGCCAAAAGCCGACCTCACTATTTCCTGCTGCGTCAATTAATCCCCAAGCATGTTGGCTAAAGCCTAAATTTCCTTGGAGTAGACCTTTATGGCGTTGATAAACTTCCGAAAGGCTTGCACTAATAGCCGCTAACTCTTCTGCGGCTTCATGTGGAAAACCTGAAGCTCCAAGATATAAGCCACTTTTTTCCGCGAGTAATACTTTGCCTGACTCTGAAAGGTTTTTTAGTAAATCAGGCAATAAATCTTCTAAAGCTCCTTGTTTGATGGTCTCAGGCTGGGTGTGACCAGAAATTAATTTTGTTTTTTGCATATTATGCAGTAGGTTCATTGTGTCATCGGCATTCGCTGATGATATTTCGTTAAGTGTTTCTGCTGTTAACGAAGGCGTTTCTTCATACTGCAATAACTTCTGTAATAGATCTCTTGATTTATCCTGATGATTACTTTGTATGGCGTAGTAAACACCACGCGGTGTTACGTTAATGAAAAGTCCATCATTGAGTGTGAATGTGTCCATTATGCTGCTGCCACCCCAGGGTCAATAGAATAAAGTAGGGCTTGAAGAAGTGATGAAATATCAGATCGTTGCCTCGCATCTACAGTAAAAATAGGTGCATTTAAATTAAGTTCATTAGCCCAGTTACGGTAATCATTAAGGCTGGGTGACTTTATTTCATCGAGTCGAGTTACACCTATGACCAACTCACCTTTATCAATAAAACTCTGAAAAGACTGCGTATAAAACTTAAGATCTTGTTTTGGGTTCTCCCTAGAGTTATCCAATAATAAAATAAGACCTAAAGCTCCTTCTGTAAGAATATCCCACATAAAGCTAAAACGTTCTTGCCCAGGTGTACCATAAAGGTGAATTTTTTCATTTTTACCGATATTAATACGCCCATAGTCCATCGCAACTGTTGTTTGTGGTTTACGCTCTTTGGTCATATCAGTGGCTTCTTCGTTGGTAGAAATGATGGGAACATCACTCATGACTTCTATTGCAGTTGTTTTACCTGCTCCGACTGGCCCAGTGAATATGATTTTTTTATTAACAAGTGACATTGTTCGGTTAACCTTTGATTTTATTAAGCAAGCGAGAGAACATACCGCTATTTTCAGATTTCTTTTTTGATCCAAAGTTAAACGGTAGTCTTCTACTTTTATTTTTACTACCTACGTTTGAATCGAGATCGATCATATTCAGAAAAAATGCAGCATTATAAAATGCAAAAACGTAGCATTGAGGAATATTTAACCATTTCGATACATCCATTAGGTTCCCTGGATTTTTACTGAATACCGCAGCGATATTCATCATATGGGGAAAACTTTCCACTCGAGTAAGGTTCGGCCAAGACTTTAGCCCTATTGCTTTACTCGTACTTGTGTTTTTAACTAAGCGCCCACGTGATGTAAGTAAACTAGTGGTCCAAATAAATGCTTCAGTTGAGTAAACGTTATGAGGCTCATTGATAATTGTTTTTTGAAGCATTCTAACTTCACTATTATCTAGTGCATGAATTTTGATGGATTCAGCCTTTATTGGCTCGAAACAAATTTGGGCATATTCATCAGAGTGAATGGATAGGTCAGAGTAAACCGTGTCTGTTTCATAGTCTATGAATATCAGTAGGTCATCGTATTTTATACGCTTTATTTGTTTTGTCTCTTTACCTTCTTTAAGTGTATTGAGCAGGCTTGATAAAAAGTGTTCTTCTAGGGTAAATGCAGATTTTTTAATATCGGATGCACTCCGAACCAATTTTTTGTCGCCACATAATAACGCCCAGCGCTCTTGGGCTTGGGTGCCTTGATAGGTTTTTTGAGTGCTGCCATCAGTGCTTTCTGAGTTAATATTTGGTGTACCCCCTGCCGTATTCCCCATTTCTTGCTGGAGTTCATCAAGCATAGCCTCTAAGTCGACGTCAGTGGCTTCGGCGTATGACTCAACGGTTTCTTCAATGACCTCAGTTTCCAAATCAGTGGTACTAGGTATATTGCTATCAAAGTCATTAGTGATATTGGTATCATCAATTGCTGTAGTTTGCTCGTTAGCTTGGGTGTCTTGAGGAAATGATTCAACAACATGTGGTTCAGTATATAGCTCGGACTCTATTTTCTCTTTGGCTTGACTTAGTTCATTTTGATTCTTGTGATTTTCAATTGTTATTTCAGGTTGTTCAACGCTATTGTTATGTGGTGGCGTTGATAGTTCTTCATTGCTTACAGGTGACTTTATAGTATCAATTTCAATATTAGGAATTTCATTATCTGTCTGATGCTCTGACTTTAAATCACTTAGTAAGCTGTCAAGTTCACTAACTTCAGGGTCAGCGACATCTGTCATTAAAGGGGTAGATTCTTCGCGTTTTTCTAGTGTGAGTGTATCGGCAAGGTCGGTTGAGGGTGTTGTTAATTTCGTTACGCTTCTTGTCGTTTCAGCTTGTATAGTAGGTACACTTTCTGTAATTAATTCGGGCATAAAGCTAGAAGCAGCTAATATCTCATTACGGTCATTAGCGTTTGCGTCAATTGCGAATTCATCCTTAGACTGGGGTTCAGTATGTAAATCATACAATAAGCTATCAAGGTCATCCGTAGCGGTAATTTTATTACTGGTATTGGTTCCGTCAGTATCAGTAAGTTCATTTTCTAACGTAGGTAATAAGTCGGAGGGTGTTTCTAATGCTGTTCTTGCTGGCTCACCAATCTTTTCAATATCTAAAGAGTCAAGAGGTTGAGGGGCCGAGAGCGTTTCTAAGGCAATAGCCTCCTCTACAGGTTGGTTAATTGCATTGTTACTTATAAGAGCTTTTAATTTTTGACCTGCGCTAGTAAGTGTTTTTGCTGTTAGAGGTTTTTGAACCCAGATGCTTCCCGGCATATCAACTTCTTTAATCGATAAAATTATTGCAGGTTTATTTGTTGCTTGAAGCTCCTGCCAGCTTTCTTTTGCGCCTGGAAAGTCAAAGTCGATGATAAAGGCTGAAGCCTGATCAATATCAACCTCTTTAAAAAAGTCTGCTCCAACGCTGTCTATAAAAAATGATAAAACCGCTCTATTTTGTGAGCTAACTTCTAGGATCCCTATATCAATAGGTGATGTATTATTATGAGTGTTTATCATGAGTCAATTTGCCTAGTATCTTTTTTAATAAATAGATTTGTTTTTATATTTTGAATTCGTTCAAAAAGTCCGGTATTTTTTAATTTATCAGTTTTTAAATGTGTGTTCTTTTGTGGTTCATCGGTATAACTGGTTACAAGCGCAAGCTCTTCTTTTAGTTGCATATTTTCAGGCTCTATTTCTAATGCGCTCATTAATATTTGTTTTGCCACTTCTAGTTGACCATACTCCATGCATGCTCGTGCTTCCTCTAAGGGTGATAAGCTAACGGAACCTTTATCTGAATGTTTACTAATTAGAGGTTTGTCGCTATCAAAAAGCCCTTGTGATAATACCGAACCATTTACCCACTTATAGTCCATGCCGCTTTGTTCGCCGGTTTTCAGCCATTTTGCATAATATCTTTTATCCTCTTCATTTAGATAAGGTGCTGAAGCTTTTAACAAACGAAGTCGTAAGTTTTGACCTAAATCTTTGAGAATATAAAATAAATCATGCAAGGCTCCAGGCAGATATTCTGCATCTTGATGTTTAATCGCAAAAAATATTCTATGTGTATGCATTTTTAAATCTGTAGGGTTTCTGCTCACGGAATGAGAGAAAAAATGCCATGCAGCGTGTGGGTTTAAATCTTCTTTGCACTCAGAAACTGATTCTAGTGAAGGAAAAATTAACGATAGCGCGGGCTGAATTGTTGGCATATCGCCAGAAGACATACAGTAACCTTTAGTTATTTTAATTATTATTGTGATGATAATAGTCTAAAAATACTGAATACAAGCTTAAGGAAACCCTGATCAAGCCCAATTATTTTAATCGACTTAATCAGGATTTCCTTAAAGACCTTTCGTTAGTATTTATTGTTTGAGTAGTTCAGCTAACATCATAAACTCTTCTTCACGTGCGCTTCCTTTACGCCACGCAAGACCAATTTCACGGAAGCTATTTTTATCCAAAGGGTAGGTTTTTATATTGGTATTTATTAATAACGAGGAGTTTTGCGCCATTTGAGTGAGGTAGGTAATGCCAATATCTGAATCAACCATATTTACTAGGGTCAATAAACTACTTGCAGCAAAACGACTGACTGTATCTTGGTTTCTTATTTTACATGCAGAGAGGGCATGGCCGCGTAAACAATGTCCATCTTCTAATAAAATAACACTTTCTTTGGGTAAATTTTCTAAGCTGTAATCTTTAGGGTTTATCAGTTGACTGTTTTCGTGACAAGCAAGAAAAAACTGATCTTTAAATAAAGGCTTGATTTCTACATTGCTTAATTTGTAGGGAAGTGCGATTAAAATTATATCAAGCTCGCCTTCGAGCAATAATCGATGTAATGCACGCGTGGTGTCCTCTCGTAAGTAGAGCTTTAGATCAGGGTAGTCTTGGCGAATGCTGGGTAATAACTCGGGGAGCATAAAGGGCGCAATAGTGGGAATAATGCCAAGATTTAAACGGCCGGTTAATGGGGATTGATTACTACGGGCAAGCTCAGTTAAGTGTTCAATATCACGCAAGCAAAGGCGTGCGTGAGAGGCAATTTCTCTTCCTGTGCGAGTAATCGTAACACTTTTGTTGGTGCGGTCTACTAGCTGAGCGCCGAGTTGTGACTCTAACTCCTTAATCGCCACACTAAATGCAGATTGGGAAACAAAACAAGCTTTAGCTGCATTGCCAAAATGTTTGTGTTTTTCTAGTGCAACAAAATAGCGTAACTGCTTAATGGTGGGAAGTTGCATAGATTTTTTCCTATTCAGGGGGTTCTTATTTGATCTATTTTATAGAACGTAATAATAAAAACAATATATTTTACAAAACCACGATCATTAACTATTATGGCGATAGTTTTAAGAGTAACTACTAAGACTCTTGTATTTTAATATTTAATGCATATTTACAAAGCGAAATAATCAATCATAAACAGGATAAAATCATGTCATTTGAGAACAAAGAAGGTCAAAATATTCCAAACGTTACTTTTCATACTCGTCAAGATAACGACTGGGTTGATGTAACAACGGATCAACTATTTAAAGGGAAAACTGTCGTCGTGTTTTCACTACCGGGCGCATTTACGCCAACCTGTTCATCAGCGCATGTGCCACGTTACAATCAATTACTACCCGCATTTAAAGCTAATGGCGTGGATGAAATTATTTGCATGTCGGTCAACGATACCTTTGTTATGAACGAATGGCAGGCAGACCAAGGCGCAAATGATATTACCTTTATGCCAGATGGTAATGGCGAGTTTTCAGAAGGCATGGGGATGCTAGTCGATAAGTCAGACTTAGGCTTTGGCAAACGCTCATGGCGTTATTCAATGCTTGTTAAAGATGGTGTTGTCGATAAAATGTTTATCGAAGCCGATGTTGAAGGCGACCCGTTTGATGTCTCTGATGCCGACACCATGCTGCACTACATTGCACCGAATGCGGAGGTACCTGCGAGTGTAACGGTAATGGCGCGTAAAGGCTGTCCTTTTTGTGCGAAGGCGAAGCAGATGCTAGAAGATGCTGGTATGGAGTACGAAGTATTAATGATGGGCGAAGATTATACCGATCGTAGCTTGCGTGCGATGGTGGGCTCATCTTCTGTGCCACAAGTATTTATTAACGGTGATCATGTTGGTGGCTCTACTGATCTTGCTGAGTGGTTGAAATCTTAGCGTCATATATTTAAGCCCCAAAACAGACTGCTTAGTAGTCCGTTTTGGGGTTTAGTATTGCGTGTTTCTTTGACTAAAATCTAGGAGCCTGTCCGAGAACTAAAAACCTACTACAAATTTCACAATCATCATAATTTGAGCTTATCAAAATCGTTAAATAGCCGTGCTATTCGCCTCTTTCGATAATCACAACTTATGATAATTCTGTAATTTTCGCTACGGTCTAAGTTCTCGGATAGGCTCCTAGGCTTTCAGAGAGTTCTTAAGAATCATCACCATCAGGCTTTTCCATCGAGAACGATCGCTTTTTATAACTAATTACAACTGCTTTTGATTCAACCTTTCTTTCTTGAGGCTCAGCAAAGTCTGATTCCCATGCTCTGTCATTATTTGGTGCTTGTGTGCCGCGCCTGCTCACGCCAACGGTGGTCTTCTTACGGCCTCTATTGTTGCTAGATGTAGCACCGTTATTACGCCCAGCATTATTAGTTCGCCCTCCTCCGTTTGTTCTGCCGAAAGGCCCTTTGCGTTGGCGTGTTTGTTGTTTTCCGTTGTTGTTCTTTTGCTTAGAATTACTTTGGTTATCTTTATTGGGGCTGTTATTATTTCGAGCGTTACGCGGGTTTTTAGTGCGTGCGCTACGTGCGCTATTTTTATTACGCGAGTTACTATTACGGTTTGATTTTTGCTTAGAGCGTTGATTGGGGTTTGTTTGTTGGTTTTGGTTAGAAGAGCGTCGTTTGTTTTGATTAACAAAAGGGTTTAGTGGTTCCAATCCTGGTACGGTAATCTGCTCTAATGATTCACCATAGGTTTTTTCAAGATGCTTAAGTTCATTAAAGTTATAGCCATCTACGATGAGGAGCGATTCTTTCTCTTTAACAGAATTATGGTTCTGTAAGCGTTTTAAGTATTGATCTGTTTTTCTAGGTAAGTCAAAGTGGATAATATTGAGATCACTCTCTGCCATAAGTTCTGGAGTTAATTGTGCTTTGTCTTGGTCAGAGTAGATCAGAATATCACTGTCATTGATCTCATTAGGGTCAAGCTCTTGCAGCATCTCTGCTGCATGACCATGATTCGATAAATTTTCTAGTAGCGTTTTTGCTGCTTTATTTGTAGCGGTGTAAATCAGTGTTTTTTCACCCGCGTATTCATCCATTAAATGATCCATCATGGCAATCTTATGCGTGTAGTCATCGGCGATATGCACTTTTTGTGGCATTAGGTCTTTAATGTTGATGTGTAATAATGGCTCTGTTTTTGGTTTGTTTATCTGCTTTACAGCTTTTTCTTGATTCTCAGGCGTTGTAGCTTGTGAATTAGGGTGTTGAGGCTCGTGCGAATGTTTAGGCTTTTGATCTTCATCACTTGGCTCGCTTTCAAAAATCAACTCTACGGCATCATTTAATAGCTCTTTAGCATAGCTGGTTACGTGTTGATCATCATGCGCAAAGACTATTGTTGAGCAGGACGAACCGGCTTGTTGAATGATTTTCTCAACCAAACCTTGTAAGTTCTTTTTATAAATACTGGTTAGGTCGTCAATAATTAGCATTTCCAATTGTGAAAAATCAGCTTTGCCGTTATTCATTAAATCATTCAAACGGCCGGGAGTGGCGATCATAATATCTAAAGGGCGACGCATTAAGCGCATTTGTGTTTGATAAGGTCTGCCACTGACAACAAAACCAAAGCGCATGGTGTGGTTAGCACTTAAGCGTTTAATTGTATAATTAATTTGGCTAACGCGATCACGACGAGATGTCAGTATCAAAACACGCGCACCACGTTTTTCAGGGTTCGGGTTTTCGAGGATATAATTCATCGCTGGGATTAAAAAAGCCCCTGTTTTACCGGATGCTGACTGCGTCCAAATAAGGGCGTTTTTCTTTTCGGAAACCAACGGTATAAGCTCTGCTTGTAGCGGTGTCGGTTCTGTATAACCTGCATCTTCAATAGAGCTGATGAAATCTTTTTGTAAATTAAAGTTTGAGAATGACAAACCCGTCTCCCAGTTAATAGTGCGGGTAACCGTTAATAATTCTCAATTAGGCAGACTCGAAAGTCATGAGAAAACGGTAAGCTGTTTTAATAAATGTTTATATGTTTTGAAGAGTATTGCTAGCAGGCTCTATATTTTAAGTATTGACCATGAGAACCCTTACTTGCAGGTGGGAATTTATAATATCGAATGGTCAGAGTCAAGCAACTCACAGTATGAGTGTAGCATTTATGCTGGTAAACGGCTTCGCCAATCTTTTTCTTCTTCTCGAAGTGTTAAAATTTCTACACCTTCAGCTGTCACATAAAGGGTATGTTCCCATTGGGCTGATAGTTTATGATCTTTAGTGATAACGGTCCATTTGTCTGGAAGTACTTTAATTTGACGTTTCCCTTGGTTAATCATAGGTTCAATCGTAAATGTCATACCCTCCTTTAATACATCGCCGGTATCGGCTTTACCGTAATGCAAAACTTGCGGTGGTTCATGGAATTGCTCACCAATGCCGTGGCCACAGTATTCACGTACAACGGAGTAATGCTGTGCTTCAGAGTACGTTTGGATGGCATGCCCAATGTCACCTAGCTTGATGCCAGGTTTAACCATATCAATGCCGATATAAAGCGCCACTTGAGCAATATCACACAGTCGCGTAACCGCAACATTAGGCTTGCCTACGGAAAACATTTTGCTGGTGTCACCATGAAAGCCATCTTTAATCACGGTAATGTCGATATTGATGATATCGCCTTTCTTTAATTTTTTATTACTGGGGATGCCGTGACACACTTGATGGTTGACTGAGGTACAAATCGATTTAGGAAAGCCATGATAATTAAGTGGCGCAGGGATGGCCTGTTGCACATCTACAATATAGTCATGACAAATTTTGTCGAGTTCATCGGTTGTTGTGCCTGCTACAACAAACGGCTCTATCATTTCAAGAACTTCTGCGGCAAGCCTTCCAGCAACACGCATTTTCTCAATCTGTTCTGGGGTTTTAATGGTGATGCTAGTCATGGCTTTTGCCTTTTAATAGGGAAACTTCAAATAATCCTGAATTATGCAGAAATTAGATAGAGAAGCGAAGTTGTTTATGGTATAAAGTGCGCCCGATTTAGATGGCTGCCTGCAGTCGTAATAAAACGGAAACTTCATGAAGTAGAAAACATTCTATTTATATTGTGCTTAATGCTTCAAATTCACACACATACCAACAGGGTATAGCGGGGTGCTTGTTCGTTTTCAGTTGAAAGCCAGCAAGTCGCTATAACCGGTATGTGGAGGCCTAACCCAAGAGGAAACTTATCATGGCTAAAGTAACTATGCGCCAAATGCTGGAGGCTGGTGTTCATTTCGGACATCAAACCCGCTACTGGAACCCAAAAATGGCACCGTACATCTTCGGTGACCGTAACAAAATTCATATCATCAACCTTGAGCAAACATTACCAATGTTTAACGATGCGTTAAACTTTGCTGGTAAAATTGCTGCCAAAGGCGGCAAGGTTATGTTCGTTGGAACAAAACGCCCTGCGCAACAAGCAATACGCGACGAAGCTGTTCGTTGTAAAATGCCATTTGTTGATCAGCGTTGGTTGGGCGGTATGCTGACTAACTTTAAAACGATTAAGCAATCAGTACGTCGTTTGCACGACATTGAAAAGATGGAAGCTGACGGCACGATAAATCGTGGCGGTAAAAAAGAAGCCCTTATGCTGACTCGTGAGTTAGAAAAACTCATGAAAGGTTTAGGCGGAATCAAAGATATGCGCGGATTACCTGATGCACTCTTTGTTATTGATGTAGGGCATGAAAGCATCGCTATTAAAGAAGCTAAAACACTGGGTATTCCAGTTATTGGTATTGTAGATACTAATAACTCCGCTGAGAATGTGGATTATGTTATACCGGGTAATGATGACGCTATTCGTGCAATTCAACTTTATACCTCAGCCATTGCTGATGCTGTCGTAGAAGGTCACTTGGTAGCTGCAACGAATGCGGAAGAAATGGCTGCTGCAGCACCAAAGCCAAAAGCACCGGCAAAAGATGCAAAGCCTGCTGCAAAAGTAACAGCAAAGGCCGCTAAGTCAGAAGATAAGCCTGTAGATGCAAAAGCAACTGTAGAAAAGGAAGAGAAAGTAGCAGAAAAGCCAGAGGCAACTAAAAAAGTTGCAGCTGCTCCTGCTAAGGAAAAGGCGGTAGCAGAAGAAAAGCCTGCTACAAAAAAGGCTCCAGCAAAAAAAGCTGATTCGGATGATCTTAAAAAAATTGAAGGCATTGGTCCTAAAATTGCCGAGACTCTTAATGATGCCGGTGTAACAACATTTTCAGAGCTTGCAAAAATGGATCGTGATGCCATTAAAGCTATTTTAGATACAGTTTCTACACTGAAATCAAAAGAGCCAAAAACTTGGCCTCAGCAAGCACAACTTGCTGCAGATGGTAAGTGGGATGAGCTTAAAGTATTGCAAGATGAACTAATGGGTGGTGTTTAACCGCTAGTTTGCACTAATCATGGGTGAGATTTTTAGCTTCACCCATGTTGAAAAGAGGATTAGAACTATGGCTATTACAGCTTCAATGGTAAAAGAATTACGCGAGCGCACAGGCGCTGGCATGATGGATTGCAAAAAAGTGCTTACCGAAACCAACGGTGATTTAGAAGCGGCAATTGATGTTATGCGCAAATCTGGTGCGGCAAAAGCAGACAAAAAAGCCGGTCGTGTGGCGGCAGACGGTAAAGTCGTTATTACAGTTTCAGAAGATGCTAAAGAAGCATCAATCGTTGAAGTAAACTGTGAGACAGACTTCGTCGCAAAAGATGAAAATTTCATCAACTTTGTAAACGCAGTGGGTGCACGGGTACTTGCAGATAAACCTGCAGATGTTGCAGCGCTATCTGCAATGCCTTTAGACTCTGGTGAAACAGTTGAAGAAGCAAGAGCAAACCTGGTTGCGAAAATTGGCGAGAATATGCAGGTGCGTCGTTTTGAGATACTTTCTTCTGAAGGCGCAGTTTACGCTTATAGTCATGGTGTACGCATCGGAGTAGCGGTTGCCATGACGGGTGGAGATGAGGCGTTAGGCAAAGACATAGCAATGCATATCGCAGCAAGCCGCCCTGTTTGTGTCTCTGAAGCGGATGTACCGGAAGACGTATTAGAAAAAGAGAAGGAGATTTTAATTGCGCAAGCACAAGACAGTGGTAAGCCACCAGAAATCATTGAAAAGATGATTGGCGGACGCATGAAAAAATATCTTGCTGAAATTACTTTGCTCGGTCAGTCGTTTGTAAAAGATCCTGATCAAACAATCGAGCAGCTTTTGAAAGCGGCGGGTGCAGAGGTGACAGCATTTATTCGTTACGAAGTTGGTGAAGGTATCGAAAAGAAAGAAGAGGATTTTGCGGCAGAAGTCATGGCGCAAGTTAAAGGCGGTTAATATCATTTAATTTCTTCGCCTGAATCAGTATTTTGAAAAGGAGCGTCCATCGCTCCTTTTTTTTTGCAAAAAATAAAGGGTTAGTGATTGGCTCCCAGACAGCTATGCTTTATTATTCTTTTTGTATAGTCTATAACTTTAATTCGTGACTTCACTACGGCGCAGACGTAAGCTCTTGATTCATTATGGGTTTAAAATATCTGCTTAACCTAAGGGTGAGGCTAAGGTTTTTAAATTATCTTTTAAACCAATATCT
This sequence comes from Thiotrichaceae bacterium, assembly GCA_026989145.1. GTDB lineage: Bacteria > Pseudomonadota > Gammaproteobacteria > Thiotrichales > Thiotrichaceae > Cocleimonas. The sequence goes on along the minus strand of JALSJU010000123.1, from coordinate 13,293 downwards.
TAGGTCTTGTTATCCGCATAGAAGTCAAAATTCTGGTATAAGAAAACTTTGCACGACTCGGAGACGAGTAAAGAAACTGTCACCACGATAAAGACGATTTCATTCGACTTTTGGAAGCTGTACTTACTACTTATTTCATCTCTAAGTCGTGCAAAGTATTGTCTGTAAATTAGGTAAATTAATATGGCTCAAAAATATAAACGAATTTTACTAAAATTAAGCGGTGAAGCGCTGATGGGTAAAGGAGATTTTGGTATTGATTCTGAAGTTTTAGCATCGACAGCCAAAGAAATTGTAGCACAGCTGAATAGTGGTACAGAAATTGGCTTGGTGATTGGTGGCGGCAATATTTTTCGAGGTGCAGGCTTAGCACAAGGTGGTATTGATCGTGTAAGTGCTGATCAAATGGGTATGTTGGCAACAGTGATGAATGCGCTTGCGATGCAAGATGCGATTAAAAAGCAGGGTAAAAAGTGTCGCGTGATGTCGGCCTTAAAGATAGACCAACTGGGCGAGGAGTTTTCTGCACACCGCGCACGTGAGTATTTATCACAAGGTGAAGTCGTTATATTTGCAGCCGGAACAGGCAATCCGTACTTTACAACGGATACCGCGGCCAGTTTACGCTCAATTGAAATTCAAGCTGATCTTATTTTAAAAGCAACGATGGTTGATGGTGTTTATGACTCTGACCCTAAAAAGAACCCTAATGCAGTACGTTATGAATCACTTAGCTTTAATGAAGCAATTTCTAAAGAACTAGGTGTGATGGACTTAACAGCAATGGTATTATGTCGTGAGAATAAAATGCCACTGTGTGTATTTGATATGTTTGAGTCTGGTGCACTTAGTAAAATTGTAGCGGGCGATAAAACAACAGGAACAATCGTTGAGGCGGCGGGTTAACCCAAAGTTTAGAGGGAATGAATCATGATAGATGAAATAATAAAAGATGCAGATTCAAGAATGAAAAAAAGTATTGAATCTTTAAAAGGTGAGTTGTCAAAAGTACGTACAGGGCGAGCTCATCCAAGTTTACTTGAGCATATTATGGTGGATTATTACGGTAATGATACACCGCTAAATCAAGTTGCTAATATCGGTGTAGAGGATGCCCGAACTTTAACTGTAACGCCGTGGGAAAAACCCATGGTACAAGCGGTTGAGAAAGCCATTATGAAGTCCGACCTAGGTTTAAACCCAAATTCAGCAGGTTCGGTTATTCGAATCCCTATGCCGCAACTTACTGAAGAGCGCCGCCGTGACTTAGTAAAGGTTGTTCGCCACGAGGGTGAAAATGCAAAAGTTGCGATCCGTAATATTCGCCGTGATGCAAACTCTGATTTTAAGTCACTCGAAAAAGAAAAAGAAATTTCAGAAGATGCTGAGCGTAACGCACAAGAAAGTATTCAAAAAATTACCGATATTTGTGTTAAACAAATTGATGAGATTATTGCCGAGAAAGAAGTGGACTTAATGAAAGTTTAGATCTTTTAGCACTATTATGACGCAAACCAAATTAAACATTCCTCGCCACATCGCCATTGTTATGGATGGCAATGGTCGTTGGGCCAAGCGTAAACATCGGCCGCGTTTTATGGGGCACAAAGAAGGTGTTGAAACGGTTCGTGAGATTGTTAAAAGTTGCTCAAAGCTGGGCGTTGAATGTTTAAGCTTATTCGCCTTCAGCAGTGAGAACTGGAAGCGCCCCGAAGAAGAAATCACCAATCTAATGGGTTTGTTTATGATGGCGCTTGATCGAGAAGCTAAATCTTTGGCTCGAAATAACGTCCGCTTGCAAATAATTGGTGAGCTTTCAAAGTTTTCACAAAAGCTACAAGATAAAATTAAGCAAGTAGAGCAGCGTACTGAGAAAAGTACCGGCTTACGGCTCATCGTTGCCGCAAACTATGGTGGTCGCTGGGATGTTACTCGAGCCGTACAAAACCTTGCAAAGCAAGTAGCTAATAATGAGCTTAAAGCAGATCAGATTAGCGAAGAATTAATCTCTCAAAATTTAAGTACCTATCATTTAAGCGAAGAGGGTGTGCCTGACCCTGATTTATTTATTCGTACGGGTGGCGAGAAACGGATTAGCAATTTTCTATTATGGCAGATGGCGTATGCCGAACTTTATTTTACCGATGCACTATGGCCTGACTTTAAGGATGCAGAGTTAATGAAAGCAATTACCGATTACTCATCACGTCAACGACGTTTTGGTAAAACTAGTGAGCAGGTTGTTGCCGAACAGGCGGCACTCTCTGAAAAGTAAGAATTTAACGAGATCTTTGCACGAGTCGATGGCGAAAGAAATAGGGCTGAATTTCACTGATTGAGTCGAGAAATGAAGCTACTATAATGTGTTATTAGCCAGCTTCCAACGACCAGTAGTGAAATTTCAGCCATATTTACTCGTCATCCGAGTCGTGTAAACTCTCCTAACAAATTAAAGAAAGGCTTAGTTATGGATGAAGCGCTAAAACAACGAGTAATCACCGGCGCGATATTAATTATTGCGGTGTTGCTGGGTGTTACTCTGTTGCCAAACACGTTTTTTTCTATTATTGCACTTATTGCTTTTGTTAGTCTTGGCGGGTGGGAGTGGGCGCGCTTGGTAGGTTGTGATGACGATAAATCACGTGGCATATTTGTCACAATATTATTGTTAGTAAGTATTATCCCCATCCTTTGGCATGATTCACGTTGGGTTTTTATTGCTGTAGGGGTGATCGCTTGGGGTGTTGCCTTGGTATTGTTGGCGACCTACGAGCAAGGCATGAGCTTGTATAAAAACAATAAATGGATACTTCGAATTGCTGCTTTTTTGGTACTGATTCCAGCATGGTCTGCATTGGTAACCTTGCATCAACAGCGCCCAGCCTTGGTGCTTTACCTTATATTTCTAGTTGCTATTGCAGACAGCGGTGCTTACTTTAGTGGTAAGGCAATGGGGAAAAATAAATTGGCGCCAGAGCTTAGCCCAGGTAAGACTCGTGAAGGTATGCTGGGTGGTTTGGTTGGAGCAGTTATTTGGTCGGTTCTTGGTGCATGGTATTTGGGTATTTCAGACTGGTTTTACTTTATTTTTCTGTCACTTGCTGTCGCGATATTATCAGTAGCAGGTGACTTATTTGAAAGCCTTATTAAACGTGAAGCAGGTAAAAAAGATTCAGGTAATATTTTGCCTGGTCATGGTGGGATTCTTGATCGTGTGGATGGTTTGATTGCAACGTTGCCCTTATTTACTCTTGGTATCTTTTGGGGTGGGGTGCTCACATGAGCTGTTTGGATGGCTGTCTACTGAGTATGCTTAGATGAACTCAAAGGGAATTTGTATTTTAGGTGCAACAGGTACAATTGGGGTGAACACGCTGGATGTGTTAGCACGTCATCCTGAACACTATCATGTGGTTGCATTGAGCGCTAATAGCAATGTCGATAAGCTAGCTGAGCAATGTTTAGCTGTTAACCCTGTTTATGCCGTAATGGTTAATGAAGATGCCGCAAGTCAATTAGAGCAGCGCTTAAAGCAGGGCTCTTGCTCTACAAAGGTTATTGCTGGTAAGCAAGCATTAGAAATGATTGCCAGCCTGCCAGAAGTTGATTATGTGATGGCAGCAATTGTAGGGGCTGCAGGACTATTGCCAAACCTTGCCGCAGCCGAGGCAGGTAAACGCGTCATGCTCGCAAATAAAGAGTCACTCGTCATGTCAGGCAAGTTGTTTATGGATGCGATTCATAATAATCGCCATAAAGGCGCTGAACTCTTGCCAATAGATAGCGAGCATAATGCTATTTTTCAATCCATGCCAGCTTTGGTCAACGGCGAACAACACAAAGCAGGTGTTGAAAAAATATTACTAACTGCATCTGGCGGGCCATTTAGAACGCGTGACGTTTCAACGCTTAGTGATGTAACACCCGAGCAAGCCGTGGCTCACCCTAATTGGGTGATGGGTCAGAAAATATCAGTTGATTCCGCCACCATGATGAATAAAGGCTTAGAAGTAATTGAAGCATGTTGGTTGTTTGATGTGCCGGAAGATCACATTCAAGTGGTGATCCATCCACAAAGCATGATTCATTCGATGGTTTCGTATAATGACGGCTCAGTGCTCGCGCAACTTGGCAACCCTGATATGCGCACACCGATCGCCTATGCATTAGCTTATCCCGAGCGGATTGAGTCAGGCGTGGAAGCACTCGATATATTTGAGGTTGCAAGACTTGATTTTGAAAAGCCGGATTTTGATCGTTACCCTTGCTTACAGCTTGCCTATGATGCACACCGATTGGGCGGCAATGCAACCATCGCATTGAATGCGGCAAATGAAATTGCAGTAGAAGCCTTTTTGAACAAACAAATCTTCTTTACGGATATACCGCTTGTCATAGAAAAGGCATTAGAACAGGCTTCTACAGGGACATCGACCATAATTGATGATATACTCGCGCAAGATTTAAACAGCCGTGAACATGCCAATGAAAGCGTTGCTAGGCTGAATTAAATAATTCAGCAAGAACCATGCCGCTTTTTGACGGTCTATAATAAAAATTCAAGAGAGCAGCAAAACACACACCTCTATTCATAAACACTCATAAGAAAATCAAACTATGTTAACAGTCCTAATTTCAGTCCTTTCATTTTTCGTCGCTATTGGAATTTTAGTGGGTATCCACGAATTCGGTCATTTTTGGGTAGCACGTAAACTTGGCATTAAAATTATTCGTTTTGCTATTGGCTTTGGGAAGCCATTGTGGACGCATAAGTCTAATGATAAAGACGGTACCGAATACGTGCTAGCCGCAATCCCAATGGGTGGTTACGTAAAAATGTTGGATGAGCGAGAAGGTGAGGTAGACCCTGCCGAAAAACATCGAGCATTTAACACACAGCCGGTGTGGAAGCGCTTTTTAGTGGTATTAGCTGGACCCATGTTTAATTTTTTATTTGCAATTGCAGCCTTTGCTGCAATTCAAATGTTAGGCATTGATTCAATTCGTCCGTTAGTAGGTGATGTCACGCAAAGTAGTTATGCTGCGAAAGCTGGATTTGAGCCTAAAGATAAAATTGTTGCGATCAACGATGTGGAAACGGAGTCGATGAGCCAAGTACGCTTGACCCTGTTGAACGAATATTTAAAAAATCCAAAACTAGCAATCCATGTCGAAACGGAATCAGGTGCACAAGCCGTGCGTAATATGGATCTAAACGGACTTTCTTTGTTAGCAGACGAAGGTGATTACCTTGCTAAAACGGGCCTTAATTTTTGGCAGCCTTCTCACACTACGTTAATTCATCAGGTGTTGCCGGGTAAAGCAGCAGAATCAGCTGGGGTGAAAGCGAAAGATAAGCTTGTTACTGTTGACGGTAAGCCAGTAGTTTCAACTGAGTTCTTTTCAAACTATATAAACTCACATGCAGGTAAGCCTGTTGAGTTAGTTATTGACCGTGAAGGCACACAAATGACATTGCAGATGACGCCAAAGTTAACTGAAGTTGAAGGTAAAACGCGTGGTCTAATCGGCGTTAGCTTAGCAAGAAAGTATGACGATAATGCGATGGCAGAAATAGATAAGATGCGTTTTACACGTCAAGCACCTTTTCTAGAGTCAATGCAGATCGGCTTACAAAACACATGGGATATGTCGGTAATGACGCTTAAAGTCATGGGCCGATTAATTACCGGTGAAGCATCTTTAAAGAATCTTTCTGGGCCAATTACCATTGCAGACTATGCTGGGAAAAGTGCCAATCATGGTTTAACCGCCTTTTTAGGTTTTCTCGCTATTATCAGTTTAAGTCTTGGTGTGCTTAACTTATTGCCAGTTCCCATGCTAGATGGCGGACACCTCATGTATTATGTGATTGAAATTATTAAAGGTAGTCCTGTTTCAGAAAAGTTTGAAGCAATGGGGATGCGTGTTGGTATGAGCCTTGTCGGGGTAATGATGGTGATTGCGATTTATAATGATATTGGGCGTTTGATAAACTGATAAATGCATGAATGCTAGCCTGAAAACCAATTCAATGGTGAGGGCTTACTTACTGCACAGGAAGCGTGTAAAATAAAGCCTTTGTATTTTTAATATGAAGGCTTTATTGTTTAAAGGGATTTAAAATGAAAAATAATATACTTAAAGTAGCCAGCTTACTCTTGTTATCGACACTAACCACAAGCATTTGGGCTGAGAGCTTTGTGTTAAAAAATATTCAAGTTAGCGGTTTAGATAGAATCACTGCTGAAACAGTAAAAGCGAATATTCCTGTAAAGGTTGGTGAAAAATATGACGATACTTTATCGACATCCATCATTCGATCCATTTATAAAACAGGCCTTTTTGATGATGTTCAATTAGGTCGACGTGACAATACCTTATTGATTAAAGTCCATGAGCGATCAGTGATTGGTGAAATTAATCTAGAAGGCAATCATAAATTAGAAACAAAAGTATTGCTTGGTGCATTAAAGCAGGCTGGTATTTCACAAGGTCGTCCACTGGATAAGTCAGCGCTTAATCAAATACAAGCACAAATCAAACAACAGTATTTAGCGGGGGGAAATTACTCCGCTACAGTTAGAACAGAATTAAAAAAGTTAGATCGTAACCGTGTTGCGGTGAATATTAATATTCACGAAGGGGGTGTTGCCCGAATAAAGCAGGTGAATATTAGCGGAAATAAGGCCTTTTCAGAACAGCAGCTACTTAAAATGATGGAGTCTGGTACTAAAGGTCGCCTTTCATTTTTTAGTGATAGGGATAAATATGCAAGAGAGAAGTTAGTTGGTGATATTGATAAAATCACCTCCTTTTATCGTGATCGCGGTTATTTAAACTTTCAGGTTTTATCCAGTCAAGTTTCTTTATCAGATGATAAACAGTCAGTATTTGTTAATATCAATATTAAAGAAGGCGATCGTTTTCATGTTGGTGATGTACATGTTGGAGGTGATGCAGGTATTTCAAAACAAGATGCAAAGAAATTAGTACGAATGAAAAAAGGTGAGGTTTTCTCGCAAACCAAGCTGGCCGATACCCGAAATAGCATTCAAGAGCGCCTCGGTAAAGAAGGTTTTGCCTTTTCAAAAATTGCCGTAGTTCCGCAAATTGACAATGTAAATAAGCGCGTAAATTTAAATTTTCAGGCAGAAAAAGGCCAACGTGTTTATGTAAGACGAATTAATATTCGCGGTAATTTGAGAACTAAAGATATCGTGATTCGTCGCGAAATGCGTCAGTTAGAAAGTACTTTTCTATCAAAAGAAAACGTCCGTCGCTCAAAGGCTCGTATTCAGCGCTTACCATTTATTGAAAGTGTTCGAATTGCAACATCACCCGTAGCAGGGCGGAGCGACCAAGTTGATTTAGATGTGATTGTCACAGATGCACAATCATCGAATGATATTAGCGCGTCGATTGGATACTCTGGCAGCAGTTTTTTGTTTAATGTCGGTTTAAAACAAAATAACTTTATGGGCATGGGTAAAAGTATGTCTGTTAGTGCTTCTAACAGCAAATCAAACAAAAGCTTTAACTTGAGTTACAACAATCCTTACCACACAATCGATGGGGTCGGTCGCGGGTTCAATATCTATCTTAATAAATCGGATGCAGAAGCGGATAATATTTCTGATTACAGCAGTGATACCTACGGCGCAACGGTGAACTATACAATCCCGATGACGGAAGATAACTCAATCCGCTTTAGCTTAGGTGGCGAGCACCGTAAAATAAAAACCTCTAAATCAACGCCAGATCACATTAAAGAGTATATTAAAGATGAGAACAACGGTGATAGCTATAATAATATTATCGGCTCGATGAGTTATATCCATGATACACGTAATCGCTTTTTATTCCCATCTGAAGGTCAGCGTCACAGTATTTCATTAGAAACTGGTTTGCCTGGCGGTGATTTAGAATATTACAAAGTAAAACTTAAAACATCGACATACCACCCTGTAACAGAAAAGATGACATTTGCATTAAAAGGAGGTCTGTCATATGGCAGTGCATACGGTTCCACGTCTGAGTTGCCGTTTTTTGAAAGGTTTTACTCAGGTGGTATCGGAACGGTGCGTGGATTTGAATACAATAGTTTAGGCCCACAAGATTCTAATAAAACTTCTAAAGGCGGTGCCTTTAGTGTGGATACCAGAGCAGAGTTTCTTTTCCCTGTCCCCTTTCTTGGTGATGACGTTAAAGGTCTACGCATGAGTGCTTTTGTTGATGGTGGTAATGTCTTTGAAGGCACCAAGAGCTTTAAGGCAGATGAACTTCGTTTTTCAACCGGCTTGGCAACCACATGGATTTCACCGCTTGGGCCGTTTACTTTAAGCTATGCAAAACCGCTTAATGCTAAAAAAGGTGATGATGAACAGAAATTACAATTCTCAATAGGTGCAAATTTCTAGACTCTGATTTAACAACGCGTACAATCGGCTTTTATGAGACTCTTTTTAGCAAGAAAATACATCAGACAAAACCTTTCCATCTATAAATCATGGCTGGTTATGACTGCTGTTTTATTCTCGCTTATTAGTTTTCAAGCACTACATGCCGCAGACCCGATCTCAATAGGAGTAGTTAACGTACCTTACCTTATGGAGCACGCACCCCAGGCAGAGCTTGCCAGCGCAGCACTCAAAGAAAAATTCATCCCGCAAGAAAAAAAGCTTGCTGATGCATTGGACGAAATTAATCGCTTAAGTGCAGATTTAGACAAAGTAACCGACCTAACAACAGACAAAGAATTAATACGCCAAAAAGAACGTGAGCTACGTACCAAAAAACGCGCTCGCAGTCGCTTACTGCAGGACTTTCGAGAGGAATTACGTTTTGCAAGAGACACTGCATTAGATGATGTACAGCGTGGTGTTTTTGCTGCAATTGATCATATTCGAGAACAAAATAAATTGGATATAATTTTACAAGATTATCTATCAGCGAGCCAACGGGTTGATGTAACGCCTTTGGTTTTAAAGTACTTAAAACAAGCAGTGAAACGGCCTGCTACAGATACAGACTCAGCCAAAGCCAATAAACAACAAAATAAAAAGCAACCGTAATGGAATTTACTCTTTCTAGGTTGGCGGAACTTACGCAAACTGAGCCCAAGGGCGATAAACAAACCATGTTAAGGAATGTTGCTACATTGAAAGATGCAATGGCAGGTGACATTAGTTTTGTGAGTAATCCAAAATATAAACGTCAATTAGAAACAACAAAAGCATCTGTGGTTATTTTGTCAGCACAGTTAGCCGAGAACTACGATGGTAATGCTTTAATCGCAAAAGACCCCTACTTAACTTTCGCCAAAGTTGTTCGACTGTTTAATCCGCCTAAAAAGCCAGCGGCAAGTATCCACCCAAGTGCAGTGATTGATAAATTAGCAGTCCTTGGTAAAAGCGTCAATATCGCCGCAAACGTGGTGATTGAAAAAGGGGTAAACATAAAAGATGGTGTACAAATAGGGGCAGGAAGTTATATTGGTGAGAACTCCAATATTGATCAAGATACGCTTTTATATGCTAATGTTACGCTCTACTCGGATTCACAAGTTGGCAAAAATACCATTATTCATTCGGGCGTAGTGATAGGCGCAGATGGCTTCGGATTTGTCTTACAAGAGGATAAAAGCTGGTATAAAATTCTGCAAGTTGGCAATGTAGTCATCGGCGATGATGTTGAGATTGGGGCAAATACAACCATAGACCGAGCTGCATTAGGCTCAACTAACATTGCTAACGGTGTTAAAATAGACAATCAGGTTATAATAGGGCACAACGTAAAAATTGATGAAAACACCATCATGCCGGGCGGATCATTAGTTGCAGGTAGTACTAACATCGGTAAGCGCTGCCAAATTGGTGGTGGTGTGGCAATCGCGGGGCACCTTGAAATAGCAGATGATGTTATGATCACAGGGCGCAGTATGGTCACTAACTCATTGAAAACAGCCGGCGTATATTCATCGGGAATCACAACGGAAGAAAATACAAAATGGCGACGTAATGCGGCACGCTTTAGAAGCCTTGATAAAATGGCAAAACAATTAAACCAACTTGAAAAGAAACTACAGGATAAAGAGAATACAGATGGGGAATGACACAAAAGAACAGTACGCCTTGAACAACGAAAGCCTTATGGATGTAACCGAAATAAGACGTTTTTTAGCGCATCGTTACCCGTTTTTATTGGTCGATCGGGTGACTCAATTTGAATCTGGAAAGTCACTTACGGCAATAAAGAATGTTACCATTAATGAGCCATTTTTTAACGGGCACTTCCCTGATCAACCGATTATGCCGGGTGTGCTAATTATCGAAGCGATGGCTCAAGCGACTGGCTTATTAGGCTTTCGTACAATGGGTGAAGAGCCTCAAACGGACATGCTATACATCCTTGTGGGTGTTGATAAAGTGAAATTTAAAAAGCAAGTGGTACCGGGTGACCAGCTAGAACTACGCGCCGAAGTTTTGCGTCACAAAGGTCAAATGTGGATATTTAAAACAGAAGCCCGCGTTAATGGTGAAATTGCAACCGTTGCTGAAATTAAATGTGCCGCAGTTCCTGCTAATCAAGAAAAGTAAGCTGAGAAAAGGAACGTATGAGTAATATTCACCCTACTGCCATTATCGACTCAAAAGCTGAACTAGCGGATGATGTTGAAGTATCACCCTACGCGGTAATTGGCGCAGGTGTGAAAATGGATAGCGGATGTTGGGTAGGGCCGCATGCAGTGATTGAAGGCCCGACTACGATAGGAAAAGATAATCGCATATTTCAATTTGCCTCGGTTGGCGCAGAACCTCAAGATAAAAAGTATAAAGGCGAGCCAACCACGCTAGAAATTGGCGATCGTAACGTGATTCGTGAAAATGTCACGATTAACCGTGGTACTGTACAAGACATAGGAAAGACAGTTATCGGAGATGATAACTGGATCATGGCATACGTACATATCGCGCATGATTGCGTCGTCGGCAATAACACTATTTTTGCCAATAACGCGACCTTGGCGGGGCATGTCACGATTCATGATTATGCGCTCCTCGGCGGCTTTACCTTGGTGCATCAATTCTGTCACATTGGTGAATACGCCATGACAGGTATGGGAACCTCCTTAGGCAAAGACTTGCCCCCTTATATTACCGCTTATGGTGCGCCAGGCGTGCCACGCGGCTTTAATAATGAAGGGCTAAAGCGTAACGGTTTTACGGCTGAGCAACGCAGTAATGTAAAGGATGCTTATAAATTACTGTACCGGCAAGACCAGCCATTGAGCGAAGCGATTAGCCAATTACAAGCCAGTGATGATCCTAATATTCAACTGATGGCAGATTTTTGTTTACGCAGCCAAAGCGGGCGCGGAATCATCCGTTGATTTGATTACCCTTGTCAAAACCAGCGATAAATTCAAGCCCATTAACCATTGCGATAATCGCGGGTGAAATATCAGGTGATTTATTAGGCGCACGCTTAATCCAATCGCTAAAAAAGCATTACCCAAATGCCACCTTTGAAGGCATTGCTGGTGATGAAATGCAGCAAGCTGGGTGTCAATCTTTATACCCGATGGAGTTATTATCCATTATGGGCTACGCCGAGGTCCTTTCGCGCTTACCTAAATTGTTAAAAACACGCAAAGCACTTATTCAACGCTGGAAAGCGAACCCACCTGATTTAATGATAGGCATAGATGCGCCAGACTTTAATCTAAAAATAGAAAAGACACTTTACCATGCAGGCATTACCACTGCGCATTACGTCAGTCCCTCAATCTGGGCATGGAAAGAAGGGCGGGTTAAAAAAATGCAAGGTGCGATGGATTTAATGTTGACTCTGTTTCCCTTTGAAGTGGATTTTTATAAAAAGCATAATGTTCCTGCTGAGTTTGTAGGACATCCATTAGCGGATGAAATTCCACTTGAGCCGAACCAATTAGCAGCCCGCCAGAAACTTAGCCTGCAAGAGCAGGGCTTTATTCTTGCGGTATTACCGGGGAGTCGACAGGGTGAAATTAACAAGCTTGCGCCAGACTTTATAAAAGGCGCAAACCTGTTACAAAAAAAACACCCCGACTGGCAGTTTGTTGTGCCGATGGTGAATAAAAAATTAGAGCAACAGTTTGACGAAATCAAACAATCAATAGCACCAGAATTAGTCATAACTTACATAAACGGGCAGTCGAGAGTAGTTATGGAAGCCGCCGATCAAATCCTCATGGCATCGGGAACCGCTGTTTTAGAAGGCATGCTACTCGGTCGACCGATGGTTGCCGCTTACCGCGTCGCTCCTTTTACGGCACACATAATTCGCTTCTTTAAACTGATTAAATCTAAATACTTCACGCTACCGAATAACCTCGCCGATGATTATTTAGTACCTGAATTAATTCAAGAAGAGTTAAGCCCAGAAAACATCGTGCTAGAAGTTGAAAAGCAACTTCATCAAAGCGCAGAAGCACGAGAAGAAATCTTAACGCGTTTTAAAGAAATTCACTTGCAGTTAAAACAAAATGCCAGTGAACGGGCGGCACTCGCTCTGTATAATTTAATAGAGCGTAACAGGGGAAATAACAATGCGTAAACGATTGGTTGCAGGGGTTGATGAAGTCGGTCGAGGCCCGTTAGCGGGCGCGGTGGTAGCGGCGGCGGTGATTTTAACTGCTGAAAATTGGATTGACGGCTTAGCCGACTCAAAAGTATTAAATGAAAAAAAGCGTAATGAATTAGACAAAGTGATCAAGGAAAAAGCGTTGGCATGGTCACTAGGACGCGCAGAAGTTAGTGAAATTGATGAAATTAATATTCTACACGCCAGCATGTTAGCGATGCGGCGAGCGGTAGAAGGCTTATCCATAAAACCTGATCACCTAAAAATAGACGGAAATCGCTGCTTTTGTAAAGAAGATGAAATCGAAATAAGCATGGAAGCGATCATAAAAGGCGATTCAAAAATAGCCGCTATCAGCGCCGCATCCATTATTGCCAAAGTCGCACGCGACAAAGAAATGGTCGAACTCGATAAGCAATATCCGCAATACGGCTTCGCATGTCACAAAGGCTACCCCACCAAAGCACACCGAGAAGCATTAAAAAAGCACGGCGCAATTTGTGAGCACCGCCGTAGTTTTAAGCCTGTGCGTGATGTGCTTATTTAGCGAGCAGTCTCACCGCTTACACGTCATCTTTTTTATTTTTCTTTTCTTCATGTGCTTCATGCCCTTCATGGTAAAATAATTTAATTTATTCGAGGAGTTACCATGCCCAAGCCAAAACTAAT